>NZ_LSIX01000835.1:0-19582 GCF_001556475.1 Methylobacterium sp. CCH5-D2
GCTGTGCGCCGACGCGCCGCACGACACGCCGCTCGGCGCACAGCTGATCGAACCAAGACAGCGACAGGCTCGACGAGAACCGGACCTGATCCGGGTAGCGGGCGAGCTTCGTGAAGAGGATCTGCTTCACCTCGTCGATGCCGACGATCCAGAGCCGGCCCTGCCCGCCGATCGCGCCGCCCGAGACCTTGCCCTTCGACGCCTCGATCACCGGGCGCCGACCCCAGACGCCTTTGATGGCCAGCACGTTCCGGTGGAGCCGCGGCCAGCAGAAGGCGTAGACCGCCTCGACCGTGCCGCCGTCGCCGGAGTCCACACAGGTCGCCTCAATGCCGAGGCCGCCGCCGAGCGGGTGCTTCCAGCGCTGCAGCAGCAGCTCGTCGAGCTCGCGCCAGACGTGGCCCTCCAGCGTGTTGCCCCAGATCACGAAGTGGCCGAGCGCGTAGGCCCGGCCCTCACGGTCCCAGCCGTAGATCACCGCCTCCAGGCGATCGGGCTGCACGTCCACACCGCAGGTGAGGAGCAGCACGGCCTCGGGCAGCGCCAACATCTCGCCGTCCGGCATCTTCACGTTCAGGCCGATCGGCTCGGCCCTGGCGGCCAGCACGTCGGCGGTCGTCATGTCGACGCTCTCGGACCAGCCCTCGCCGAGCAGCGTGTTGCGGAAGGTCCGGAGGCGGTCCGGGTCGTTGTGGATTTCGACGTACTCGGCCGCGAGAGCGGACCAGGACGCGTTGACGTGGGGCGAGATCAGCGCCGAGAGCGCGAAGCCAGCGTGGCCCTCGACCTCCGGCCGCGTGGCGCGCCAGCGCCCGTTCGCGACCATCTCGGCTTTGAACCGCTCCGGGATCAGCACGCCGCAATGCGGGCAGGCCCAGGAAGCGGTCTTCGTCCGGTGGGCCGTCACGACGCCCTGCGCGTCGCGCTCCTTCTCCCACTCGATGTGCTCCCACTTCGGCTCGGCGAACTGCTCGCACTCGACGCAGCGGATCTCGTAGATGCGCCGGTCGCTGGCCTCGTACTCCCGGCAGATCGTCGAGGTGTCGGCGTCGGTCGGCGTCGAACCGCGGATGATTTTGCGGTTCGGGAACGAGAGGGTGCGCTTGATGGCGAGGTCGAGCGCGTCGCCCTCGTTGGTGACCTCCATGCCGTCCTCCTCGTCGATGAGGAGGATCCGGACGGTATGGGCGCGGAGGTTTCGCGGCGAGCGGGCGGCGACGATCTTGAGAGAGCCGCCGGGGAAGCGGCGGTGGCGGATGGTGTTGCGGCCGGTCTCGTCGGCCGCGGTGGCGAGGATGCCGGTGACGCTCGGCGTGGCGTCGAAGATCGGCTCCAGGTCCGAGACGATGTAGTTCCGGCAGTCGTCCTCCGTGGGGAGGAGGGTCAGGATCGGCGCCGGCTCGTTAGCAACGTAACTCGCCGTCGCCCCGGTCAGCAGCGTCGTGTAGCCGACGCGCACGCACTTCTTGACGGTGACCCGCTCGATGGTCGGATCCGTGATCGCATCCGCGATCTCGCGCTGGAACGGCCAGAGGCGGACCGGGCCGGGCTTGGCGGCCAGCCCCTCGGGCAGCCGCATGTAGCGCTCGATCCACTGCGACAGAGGCAGGCGCGGCGGCGGCCGGAGCTTCGCCAACGCCTCCGCGACGGTGCGGTCAAGGAGCGTCGTCACCGGCACCGGCCGTCATGACATCCCGCACGACCCGGTCGATCACCGATAGGTCGTGCTTCGAGAGGTGGCTCAGCTCCAGGGCGATGTCGCCCGGGATCGCGAGGAGCCGGGCCCGCAGCTTCGCGGTCTCGTCGGCCCAGCGCCGGCCCGCGGCCTCGGCATCGATCAAGCGCTCGGCCTCCTTCGCGTGGGCCTGATCCCGCTGCCAGGTCTGGACGATCTTCTCGGCCGTCCTGGCGTGGTTGAAGGTCAGCTCCTCGCCGTCGGCGATCACCACGCCCTCGGCCCGCAGGATCGCGCGGACCCGGGTGGTCGCCAGTTGCGCCTCGACCGTCGCCTGGGCCAGGACCGTGGGCGCCGGCTCTTCGGATGGGGTCTGCGTACCCTGCGAACCGGTGCGCACCCCGGTACGCGCCGGGTCTGTCGATCGAACCCAGGCCGCCCGAACTGCCTCAGGATCCAGCGTGCCGTCGGCCTCCACGGAGACGCGGCCCGTCTTGATCGCCTTCCGGATGGCGGCCTCGGTGACGCCGATGATCTTGGCGCACTCGCGCCGGCTCACACCCAATGCGAACCTCAAAAATCAGGGCTGCTGAGAGCCAAAAATCGGGAGCATCTCTGCCCGCAAGGGGGCGGGGTGCCGTCGGAGGACCCGTGCCCCTCAGGCCGCGCGGGCCATCGCCTTCGATCGCCGCTCATCCATCAGGTGGGCGACGTTGACACCGAGGGAGCCTGCCTGCCCGACCTGGATCATGTTCAGCCCGAGGTCATCAGGCTCGACTGCGACCAGCCTACGGGCGTGACTGCAGGCTGCGGAAAGGCTGTAGTCTGGGACGAGATCGGCGATCACGACGAGCATGGCCACCTCTCTGTCGGTGAGCCGAAGATGGTTGCCCGTACCTGCGCCGCTCAGCTCAGGGAGATGACCTCGCGCGATCCAGTTCCGCACGGCCAAGACCGAGATGCCGTAAGCGGCGCAGGCGGCAGCCAAGCTGTGCTTGCGGTCTGTCGCGTTGGCGATCACAGCCTTGGCATCCCGTCAGATGACGATAGGAGCGCGACAGCCTCGTCGTAGGTAAGCTTCGCCTCGTTCTCTCTCCAAGCGGAGATGGCCTCCCTGAGCCTCCGGCCCAGCAAGTAGGCCTTCCAGTGCCCGAGGTCCGCAGCGTGGCTGCCTGGGCGCTTCGCCTCGTACTCGGCATCGTACGGGGTTATGTCTTGATCACGGTCGTCGTTGCTCTTGAGAAAGCTATCAAGCAACTCAGTAAGCCCGACCCGAAAGTAGGTTTCTTCCCATTCCGCATCACGAAGCCGCATTATCAGCTCGTCTGCTGCGTCGCTTCCGTTTTCTTCGTAGCTCGTCAGCTCCAGCTTTGAGCTCTGAATGCCTCTCACGAACTCAAGCACCTTAGGCGTGACGATCACGCCCTGGATCTCGTCGTCGATTGCAAGCTGCTGCATGGATCGTCCTCATCGACGCCCGGACAGCCACGCCCGGCGCGAACACAGGGGGAGCTTGCGCTCCTCCGGGGTCGATGAAGCTCGGTGAACTCCATCGCGCTCATCCCCGTGGCTGCGGGGAATTGCTTGGTGAGGCGTTGGCCTCAGCAGCTCTCGCCTGCGGTCTGGATGCCGATCAGGGCGCACAGCCGATCGGCGCCGTGTGCGGGGACCTTGGCGAGCACGTCGAGGGTGGTGGCAGCTACGTCCTCGACTGCGAGGAAGAGCCCACAATCGCTGCCGAGCGCCTGCAGGCCCTGCTCTTCGTAGGTCTGCCGCGAGATCTCGGTCAGCAGGACTGTGCGCCCGTCGTGCGGTCCGTTCATCGTCAGAGCCCCGGCATCCCCATCAGGTGTCCGATCTCGTGGGCGACACGGGCCTCAAGCTCGGCCCCCATGACCTGCATGAACGCTGCCTCGGTGGCGCCCTGCAGCATCTCGTCCGGGATGTAGACGCCGGAGTTCTGCAGCTCGGCCTTGCCCCGCCACGCGTGGTTCGGGTCGATGTTCTTGAAGACGTGGCCGCCCATCACGGGGCCGACGCGGTTCGGGAAGCGACCGCCATGAGTGAAGGTACCGGCGAACATCTGGCGGCGCCCCCGGGGCTTGGCCGAGACCCCGCCCTTCACCTCCTTCGGGTCGAAGAACTTGAGGCTGATGTCTCCGCCCTTGGTGCTCAGCGTGTAGGTGAGGCGCCCGCCGTACCCGAACTGCTCGGCCGCTGCCGTCGCCCGGTTCACCTTCACGGCCTTCACGATCACCGAACGCTTGAGGCCGGTCTGCTTCGTCAGGTTGCGGATGACCTGGGTCTTCGCCTTCACGCCCGTGTGGTTGAGAGCGCGGGACAGGGCGATCGGCGCGTTGGCGCCGAGCACCCCGAGCTGATTGGCGAAGCGCTGGATGAGGCCATCGCCGGTGAAAGTCAGGGCTGACATGGGAAACCTCGACCGCTGCCTCTTTGCCTCTCGGTACACGCGCGGCTATCGGCGCGGGGCAGTCCCGGGCCGCCTCACATTCCCGGTGTGCTGGTCGTCAGGCTCTCTGCGTACTGAAGGGCTTTCAGCACGGCCTTGCCGATGCGATCCGCCTCGTCCTCCCCAGCCGCATTCGCCAGAACGACGGCCACCACACGCGGGACGGATAGTGCCTCGGCGTCGACGGTGACCTGAAGCTCATCACCGTAGGGGGCCTCGATCCGACGCAGGGCAACCTCCAGGCCTGCGGCTTGGCCGAAGACTTGGAGCGGAGGATCGCTTGGATTGGGCCTTGCTCCAAAGCCGGCGTGAATCACCTCAGCCATAGCCCATCCTGTGTGTCCGCATGGGTCGATCCGTCTCTGGCGACCCTCGCTGCTTCCACACACGCAACGCGCGGGGCTCGAACAAGGTCATGGAGCTTCGGCATATGCTTCGGCCCCGAGCACCGCGAGTTGGTTGGCGAAGCGGCCGAGGAGGCCGTCGCCGATGAAGGTCAGGGCGGACATGGCGCCCTCCTCGAAGATCTTGTGCAATCGTCCCGTCTCGCGGGACGCTCTCGGGGACCAGCCTCCAAAGTGGAGAGGCGGTGCTGTCCGCCCCCGAAACGGCCCACGTCAATCCCATCACGAGAGAGCAGGCGGCTACATTCGTAGATTTACCTGAATCACCTTTGCCGTGCAATGCTAGTCGCGGTATTTTGTTGCTCTCGGAGGGCGGCGTGCGTTGTAGGCCAGCCCCCCTGACCAGAAACGGTGTAGTGCTTCTGGCTTTAGATGAACCAGCTCGCACTCACCTGCGACGGAACGATGTTGGCGAGCGTGATGGTGCCGCCCGCATAGCCAATCTGCGTCTCGCCCCACATCGATGTCAGGACCTGATACGGCCTGCCACCCAGATCGATCCGGTCGCCATCGGCCGCGTTGAAATCGCCTATCAGATCCTGACCGGCATCGATGCCGAAGACGAAGAGATCCGCGCCGCGATCGCCCCGTAGGATGTCGTTGCCGCGATCTCCGTAGATCACGTCGTCACCCTGGCCGCCGTAGATGAAGTCGCTGCCCTGTCCACCGTAAAGCGTGTCGTTGCCGGCGTTGCCGAATAGGAAATCGTCTCCGAAATTTCCGTAGACCTCGTCATCGCCCTGGCCGCCATAGGCGAAGTCGATGCCTTGACCACCGTACAGGCTGTCAGAGCCTTGGTTGCCGAACAGGACGTCATCGCCCTTGTTGCCAAAAAGCTGATCGCTCCCGTCGAATCCGAACAGGGTATCGGCGCCATCGAGCCCTGTCAGCAACTCGTCCGCGGGCGTTCCCTGAATCAGATCGTCGATGCTCGGGTTGGTCAGGCTATCGGTGACGAGGATGTAAGCCTGCCCCGCCATGCTCGCGACTTGTGAGGCGGAGTAGTAGGCCTGATTACCGACGTTGTCGTAGACCGTGGCGCCCACGATGTCGTAGCGCCCAGGCGCCGCGAACGAGTAGACGCTGAACCCGCCCGTGATCACTCCTTCATTGAGAGGGCTTTGCGTTTCGGCATTCACGCCGATCCACTGAAGATTGAAACCTGCCCACTGGGCTAGGGGCCGGCCAAGTTGCAGGGACACGCGCTCGACGCCAGACCCTTCGTCACGAACGCTGGCGGTGATGCTGCCAGAGCTGCTCCCAGTCGAGACGTTGATCACCTTGGAAAAGGAGAGCCCCAAGAGGGTCGGGTTCGCGTTGTCGCCAGCCATGGTACGTCTACCTAAACTTCTGCGTGCCTCGCTTAGCGCTTAGGTTGAAATCCGGCCAGGGATAATGCCACGGCGAGCAGAGATGGCCGCCTCTCGAACGGGCCGTGCGACATTCCCGCCACGCTCGCCTATGTGATCGCCCATTTTGGGAGCGGCGCCTATTCGCGGGCAGGCGGCACCGAACTCGGACTGCCAATCGTCGAGGGGAGTCGGACGGATGCGGTGTGGCTAGGTCGTGAGGCGACCGAGCAAGCCCTTAGCCCCGACGCCCTTAGCCGCAACCATTGAGCCCAGCGTTGTCCGGCCCCCCGACTGCGGGAGGTCGTGCTGCGGAGGCGCTGGTCGTCACGCTGCATGATCTGGCGGGCTGACCCATCAGAAATTACAGAGACCCGACGTTGCTGCCAAGCCATCCCTGGCTGGGGAAACTCCGAGATGCGAACCAAATGCCGACTTTTAATAACCGTCACGCTCAAATAGCCCTACACTGCACAGCGCTGCATGTTGCTTGGCAGCAACACATCTTAATCACCTTATCGAAAAATTAATTAATTGTTTACAGATTGAACCTCTCCTCCCCCCAAACGGGGAAGCAGAGCTAAATCATGGTTGCCGTAAATGTCGCCGTAAGCACAAGCAGCCCTGCCGGAGATGCCGCCATCGCGGTGCAGAATGGCGGTAGCGTTGCTACGAATGATACAACAGGTCAGATTTCTGGAACCTACTTCTCAAGCTATCGGAGCAATACAACTTACTACAGCGTGGACATAACAGCCTCTGGGGGAGGAACCTTTAGTATAGGCGATATTAGCGGAATTAATTCCGGCACTCAGAACGATTCTCTGCTCTTCCAGGGCCTTGACTCTGCTGGATCTGTCATCTCAGGATACAACATAACGGTATCATTCAATCCGACCGACGTGAATATCAGCTATAGCTCTCTCACAACGTCGCTAAATTTCAATAATATAACAACACTTCGCGTCCTTGCCATAAATAATTATGGCGGCCCTTTCTATTTTGACTCAGCTGACTTTACCTCGATATCTTCCGGTTCCGGGCCGAGCAGCCCGAGCGTGAGCTCAATATCCCGCGTTGGCGCCGCCGCTGTCGCCGCCGCAGCCACGGACGTCGATTATACCGTCACTTTCAGCGAAGCTGTAACCGGTGTCGATATCAGTGACTTCAATCTCACTGGCTCAACAGGTACGGCGAGCGGCACAGTCGCTTCCGTAACCGGAAGCGGGACAACCTACACCGTCACAGTCAATGCCTTGGCTGGCGATGGAACTCTGCGCCTCGATCTCAACGGCAGCGGCACTGGCATTCAGAACGCTGCGAACACCGCCATTGCTGGTGGATACACCGCTGGCCAGACCTATACCCTGGACCATACCGTCCCAGCTGCGCCTGGCGCGGCACCGACTCTGACCGCCCTTTCTGACAGCGGCCCGGCGGGTGACGGTATCACCAACGTTACGACACCGACCCTCACCGGTACGGCCGAAGCCGGTGCCACTGTCACCCTCTATGACACGGACGGCACCACCGTGCTGGGTACCGCAACGGCTAACGGCCAGGGGGCCTACAGCATCACATCGAGCAGTTTGGCACAGGGCAGTCACAGTCTCACCGTCAAGGCTACCGATGCTGCCGGTAACACAAGCGCCGCGTCACTAGCCTTCACGCTGAGCATTGATACGGCCGCACCGGCCACGCCTGGCGCGGCACCGGGCCTCGCGCTCGCTTCCGACAGCGGTACGGCGGGCGACGGCATCACCAATACTACTACGCCCATTCTTAGCGGTACGGCCGAAGCGGGCGTAACCGTCAAGCTCTACGACACGGACGGCACCACCGTGCTGGGTACCGCAACGGCTAACGGTCAGGGGGCCTACAGCATTACATCGAGCACCCTGGCTCAAGGCAACCACACCCTCACCGTCACGGCCACCGATGCCGCCGGCAACATCAGCGCCGCATCCCCGGCTCTCATGCTGACCATCGACACCGCCGCACCGAGCACCCCCAGTGCGGCACCGGCTCTTGCGCTCGCCTCCGATAGCGGCGCAACGGGCGATGGCATCACCGTTGTCACCACACCCACCCTCACGGGTACGACCGAGGCCGGCGCAGTCGTCAGGCTTTACGACACAGACGGCACCACCGTGCTCGGTACCGCTACGGCCAACGGCCAGGGGGCCTACAGCATCACGTCGAGTACGCTGGCCCTGGGCAACCACAGCCTCACCGTTAAGTCCACTGACGCCGCCGGCAACGTCAGTGCTGCATCGCCCACCTTCGTCCTTACCATCCAGGCCCCGCCTGCCCCACCGAGCGACCCCGGACCGACGCTGGTAGACGGCGTGGCGGTCACCATGACCACGCAGACCCTGCCGGACGGCAGCAGCGTGCCAGTCACCACGGTCCCGGTGGTGACGGGGGAGCGCACGAACAGCGACACTGCCTCGTCCGCCGCCGACATCCCGCTCGTCACCGGCGCGGGGGGCACCACGCAACTCATGGCGCAAATCCCGACCGGCTACGGTCTGCAAGCCATCAGTCCTGCGACCTCCGGGCTCGACGGCCTGATCGCGGCGATCAAGAGCCGCACCACGGCTGGGTCGACCGACCAGGGCGCCCTGACCGGCAGCGGCTCAGGCTTCCTCGGTGCACTGGCAGCCAGCACCAACCTGACGGTGCGCACGATCGTGCCGAGCGTAGCCCCCGGTGCCACTACGGCACCGGCCCAGCCTCTGGTGATCCAGGGTCAGCCACTGGCGCAAGACAGCGGCCAGCAGCAGGCGATCGTGCTCGATGCCAGCCAGCTCCCAGGCGGCAGCGTGGTCGAGCTGCGCGACATCGACTTTGCAGCCGTCGTCGGTGCCATCACGGTGCGGGCGCCGGCCGGTACGGCGACGACAAGCAGCACCGGTGGCCTCAGCGCGGTGGGTGCGCTCACCGTCGCGCCGGACCCGCTGCGCATCTACGGCGACAGCGCGGCCCAGACCTTCATCGGCGGCGCGGGCAACGACCTGCTCGCCGGCGGAGCTGGCACTGACACGCTGCTGGGCGGTCAGGGCGGCGATCTGATCTACGGCAACCTCGATGCCGACCTGATCTACGGCAACCAGGGTGCCGACACCCTGTTCGGTGGTCAGGGCGACGACCGGGCCTTTGGTGGCCAGGGCGACGACCGGATGTTCGGCGACCAGGGCAACGATGTTCTGCTGGGCGACCAGGGGGCCGACATCATCCACGGCAACCAAGGCGAGGATCTGCTCTACGGCAACGAGGGAACGGACACGCTGTTCGGCGGGCAGGGCCGGGACACCGTGTACGGCGGCCTGGATGCGGACGTGGTCTACGGCAACCTCGGGTCCGACGTGCTGTTCGGCGATCTGGGAGCCGATACCCTGTACGGTGGTCAGGGCGACGACGTGCTCGTCGGCGGGCTCGGGGACGACGTGCTGTCGGGTGATCTGGGCGCGGACCGCTTCGTGTTCGGGGCTGGCAGCGGTCGGGACCTGATTCTCGACTTCAACCAGACGGAGGGCGACCGGCTCGCATTAGGTGGTCAGACCTACACGCTGAGCAGCGCCGGGAACGGCAATGCCGTGCTGACGCTCTCGGGCGGTGGCACGATCGACCTCGCCGGCATCCGCGCCGATCAGGTCAACGCGAGCTTCTTTGTCACGGCCTGAGTTTCAGAGGCTAGCATCGGACGAAGCAGAAGGCCCGCCATCTGTGTGGGCCTTCTCGCACTGGAGCATTCATACAGCTTGCACATCCGCCATGCCGAGCTCCACGGCCGAGGGGCGGCCGAAGATGCTAACCGCCACTCGTAGCCGATCCCCAGGCAGGATTGCCTCGACGGTCGCTGGGAAGCTCGCGAATGGCCCCGTCATCACCACGACGCTGGATCCGACCCTGACGCCGACGGGCTGAACGATCTCGCCGGCTGCGAGGGCATCGATGAAGCGCTGTAGATCCCCGGGATCCAGGCGTGCCGGGCGCCGCACGATCTGCTGGACGTTGCCTGCCAGCCCGGCTTCGGCTTCCGGATGCGACACGATCTCGGCGATGCCGGGCTGGGACCGGACCTCAGCCAGATGCGCCTCGTCCCGCACGCCGATGAACACCGTGCGGATGATGAGCGGCGTGTGCCGGATGACGCGGCGGCCGCGGCGTACGACGACCTCGGAGGCGCGGGGCAAGAAGGTCGCCACCTCGATCTCCCGTAGGGCCCGACGGGCGCGATCGCCCATCCTTGGGGCGGTGCGGGCCATGTGCCAGAGGAGGGAGGTGTCGATCACCTCGGAGGCGCGGCCGCGGATGGGCTCGGCTGCCGAGGTCTTCTGGCCGGGCGTGGGCGATCCAGCCAGCGGGATCCCGGCCGCCTTAGCAGCCAGCCTCTCGGCCCGACGCTGACGGCGCACCTTCAGGCGCTGACGCTTGTTCAGGCGAGTCATGCTCGAATCCTCTGGTGCTGATCCATCAGGCCGTGACCGCGAGGGCCAAGGCGTCGTTGTCGGCCCGCTGCCGGAGCCAGACGTCGTTCCAGTCGGTGCCAGCCTCGCGGGGCAATTCGACCCGAACACTGCGGTCATGGACGGCGAGGCGGTGGGCGAGCGCGTAGGCGGAAGCCTGTCCACCGAACTTCCGGTCCGTGTCGCCGAACACGACGATCTTGCGAGCCTGCTCGGGCGGCTGCCACTTCGCGAGCATTGTGGAGTTGGCCGCGGCCCAGACCGGCAGCCCGAACAGGGCGGCGGCCGCGAGCGCGGTCTCGATCCCTTCCGCGATGCCCATGATCTCGGCTGGCGGAAACAGCCTGATAGCGGCGCCGTCCGGGACCGTGCCCGGCATCAAACGGCGCGGGACTTCGACGGCGGCCTTCCGCCCGTCCCGGGTGAGATAGGTCCGGTGGAGCGTGGCGGCTGCGCCGTCCGGGCCTGCCACCAGGGCGATCATCGCCGGATGATGACTCGGCTGGTCGTCTTGGTAGATCAGGCTGTCGACGCAGCGGAGACAGGTCGGCACGGTGACAAGGCCGACCCGGGCGCGGAGGTAGAGCGCCACAGGATCTTTCGGCTGAACCACGCCAGCGCGACGCCAGAGCCGGTTCAGGGCTTCGCGCTTGTCGTCGGGGGAGCGCTCAGGCCGCGCACGCGCAATTGGCGCGTCGGCGATCAGCGGATCCAGCCGCTCGGCCAGCTCCTTGAACTCGATGCCGAGCACCCGCATTGCGAGTGCCGGTCCGTCCCCGGCACCGCAGTTGTTGCAGATCCAGGTACCACGCCCCTCCTTGTCGTCGAAGCGGAAGCGGGTCTTGCCCGCGCACATCGGGCAGGGACCGTTTTTGCTGCCGGTGAGGAAGCGGGCATCCACCCCGATCTGGGATAGCAGACTTGCCCAGCGGCCGCGGGCACGATCACGCAGAGGCGCGTGCATGGCTGCCCCCTCTACGCTTGGCGGACGCGATCTGCCGGTGCTTCAGCCAGCCGAGGATGAACTGATTTGGCTCGCGTTCCGGCGCCGTGCGGTAGTGGTTCGGCCAGACGCCGGTCAGCTCGCGAAACTGGTGCGATGCCCAGCCCGGGGAGTAGCCGCGGCGTCGGCCGTAGAGCTTGAGCTGGCCGTAGATCTCGGCCTTCTCGTCGGTGCGGGCCTTGGCGCGGACCGGGCGCATTTCGACGAGATCGCCGTCCTCGCACACGATTTCGGACTGCTTCTCGGGCTTGAACCCGCAGGCGGGACACTTCGGGCTCTTGGCGGGCTTCAGGAAGGCGCAGGACGGGCACTCCTTCGGCAGGGCCTCGAGGTGGCGCTTGCGGTCCTGCTTCTGCCGCTCCCGGCCGTCGTCGAGGGCGTCGTGGTGGATGTCGGTGACGAAACCGAGCCGCAGGTGCGTGTCGGAGTGGTCGAGGATCAGGCAGTCGTCCTTGCCCGGTGCCGTACGCAGGCCCCGCCCGATGATCTGGACGAACAGCATCTCGGATTTGGTCGGCCGGGCCAGCACGATGCAGCGCACGTCGAGGTCGACGCCGGTGGTGAGGCAGCCGACGCTCGCGATCACCCGCAGCTCGCCGGCCGTGAAGCGGCGGAACAGCGCCTCCCGGTCGTCCGACTTGGTGAAGGCGTCGATGTAGCCGCAGGCGACGCCCGCCCGCTCGAACTCGCCCTGCAGGTGCCGGGCGTGGGCCCGGTCGACCGCGAACACGAAGGTCGGACGGTTCTCCCCGCGCTGCTGCCAGGTCCGGACCACGTCGGCGACGAGCTCGGGGCGGTTCATTGCCTCGCCGAGGTCGCCCTCATGGTAGTCGCCGGCCACGGTGCGGACGCCGTCGAGGTCGGGGTGCGAGGGGGCGTAGACCCGGAACGGGGCAAGGTAGCCGGCCGCGATCAGCTCGGCCGTGGTGGTGACCTGAATCAGGTCGTCGTAGTGCCGGCCCAGACCCTTGGTCCAGGGCGTGGCGGAGAGGCCGACGAAGGGCACCGCGGCCCAATCGGGCGCGGCCATCCACGTGCCCAGCATCTCGAACCAGCGGTGGGCCTCGTCGATCACCACGATGTCGAACGGCGGGATGGCGCGGCGCTGGAGCGTCTGGATCGAGGCGACCTGAACCGGACGGTTGGCGTCCGTCATCGGGTGGCTGCCCTGGATCACGCCGACGTCGTGGATGCCCTCGGCGAAGAACGAGCGCACGGTCTGGTCGATCAGGCTGATGGCCGGGACCACGAACAGGACCCGCTTGCCCTTGGCCCGTGCGCCCCGGACGATCGCGCCGGCCACCACGGTCTTGCCGAAGCCAGTGGGGGCCTGGAGCATTGGACGGCGCCGTCCGGCGATCAGCGATTCCCGCAGCCGGTCGATGATCCGGACCTGATGCGGACGAAGGTCCCGGCTCATCGAGCGCCTCCCGCCTCAATCTCGGCAACGTCGAGTTCTTCCCAGGCGTCGCTGTCCTGGCCGCAGGGCAGAGGGGGGCCGAAGGCGTCGTCGCCGAACGGGTCAGGGGTGAGCCCTGCAGTGGGGGGGGCCTCGCGTAGTACCTTTTCCTGAACCCCTTCCTCGCGGCTAGGTAATAGGTTCCTTTGGTTTCCTGTTAGGTTCTTTCCCCGGCAGGATCTGCCGGTAAGGTGTCCTTCATCTGCCGCTAACCCGTCCTTTATCTGCCGGTAACCTGCCGAGCCCTTAGCGGCATCATCTGCCGGAAACTCGGGCTCAGCCGAAGCCAACTCCGGCGCGGCCAGCAGGTCGAAGTCGTGGCCCATGTTCAGCGTGATCAGGTCGGCCGCTCGGCCCCCGAAGCGATTGCCGCGCGGCTGCCGGGCGATGACGCCGGCGTGGGAGAGTTCGGCGAGCGCCAGACGGATCGTGCGGACAGCGTAGCCGGTATCGTCGGCGATCGTGGTCTGAGACGGCCAGCACTGCCCGCGCTTGTCGGCACGATCGGCCAGGGCGATTAGGACAGCTCGACAGGTGGCACGCACACGCTGGCGCTTGGCCCATTTTCCCGCGGCGACGCTCATTGGGCGCCTCCCCGAATGGAAGCGGTGACGAGGTCGTCGGCGGTCCGATAGGTGCGCTCGGCGGCCTCGGGGAAGCTCGCGGCCTTGGCGATGGTCGAGCTTCCGTAGCGGAGCAGGCGGTCACCGAAATCGACCACCATCCGGTAATCGCCGGAGGCCTGTGCCCGCTGGACCAGATCCTGGCGGAGGGTGCGAAGGGCGTCGTCGGCGGCGTCGTAGAGGCTGCGGTCGGCGCAGAGACGTGGCTTTGTCTCGGACATGACGCTCCCGTTCCGGAAACCGCTGGCGCGGCCGGTGAAAGAGTTCGGGTGAGGGGCGACGGTCGGGCGGCGCGGGCTGCTACGGATCAGGGCGGTGCGCGGACCTCGGCGCGGGACCGGGCCTTGGGCTTCAGGTGACCGCGGAAGGCGCTCTGCGGCGCCGTCTCCGGCTCGCCACAGCGCTGGCGCAGCAGCCGCAGGCAGGTCGCGGTCTGGCGGTGGGCTAGCGCGCGCTGGCGGTTGGTCTCGGCCGCGATCGTCAGGCCCTCAGCCTCGCAGCTCAGCGCCAGCCGGCCGTCGTTGGCGGCGCGCTTCTCATGCCAGCGGATCAGCCGGTCGATCATCTGGACCGGAGGAACGTCGAGCCGGTCGTCGCCGGGCTCGATTTCGCAGAGGTCGTCGCGATCCCAAACGCTCACGGATCACTCTCCCTCAGCCAGACGCCGAGTGCGGCCAGCGAGCGCCCGAAGCGCATCAGCATCCGCCCCACCGGATCGCGGAGCCAGACGGGACACGCGTTCCGCAAGCGCCTCGAAGTCCGAGGCCAGTCCTGCAAGCTCATCCGCTCTCTCCTGGGCCCTGACTGCACGCGCGGCCCGTATGGCTTCGATCTCGGCGGCCTCGACCCGGCGCGCCTTGCGGTACCAAAGGTCGAAGGCGCGCCAGTACGGCAGACCAGCATACCGAGCCGCCCGCGCGATCTGCGCCTTGACCGGATCGTGGCGGTCCGGAGCCCGACCCAGCGCGCGCAGACCTTCGGACGCCTCAAGGATGAAGGCGGGCACCCGCGCCTCCCAAGACTTTTGGGACATCTCCCAACGCTCCTCCGCCACGATGCTGATCGTGGTGGTGGATCCGCTGAGGAGCACGGCCCCGACGACGACGGAGAGAGCCCCGAACCCGAGGCGCGCGTGATCCTGGCAGATGGGCGCGCAGCGGGTGGCCGGAGCTCGGTGAGGAAGAGAGCGAGGGCGAGCGTGAATGAAACGGGACATCAAACCGGCCGGTGGACCGGACGAGACGGAGCTGGTGCACATCCAGCTCGACTCCCTGGACCGGGAGTTCGACAGCGATCTGGGCTGCCCGATCTACGAGACGGTGTTCTCCTGCTCGGGCCCGGAGGGCCACGCGGAGGCCTTCATCACCGTGGTGGCCGGCGAGGTGACCACGCTGGATATCGTGCCGCAGGCGATGAGCGACCTGCACCGGCTGTTCGCGGTGCTGGCCGAGCAGACGAGGGCGTGGCGCATCGATCCGAAGGCGTGATCGTCTCACGACAGGGCCTCCGGCTCCGGGGCGGCGTGGTGCTTGTCCTGGCGCGGCTGGAGATCGTGCGCCCGGACCTGACCGCGGGACAGGGCCTCGATCCGTGCGGCAACCCGCAGTGACGTGCCCCGATCCCGGAACCGGAGCTTGCGCACCGTGAACTCGGACAGACCCACGGCGGCGGCGACATCGGCGTCGCTCAGGCCCTCACGGCGCATCCATTCGGAGAGCAGCATGGTGTCAGCCTTCGCGGTGACGGTGCCGGCCTGCGCCCCGGCCGAGCTGCCGACCCAGCGGCTGGCCGAGGCCCTGGCCGTGCTGATGGTCGATCTGGTCGGAGCGATTCCGCTCGGTGATCGGTGCGCAGTTCTCGAGAGACTGGCGAACCGGTTGGATGACCGGGGGCGTGTCGCTGGGGGCAGCGAGGCGGCAGTCCTGCTTGGGGCGCTTGCCGTGGCGCTGATGCGGCTGGAGGGGTGAGGTCAAAATCTGAGACGACATTACGCCCAACTCCGGGAAATGATCGAAGACAAACGAAATCGGCGCCCTATAACCGCCCTGTATCAAATGAGAGAGGGCATTTTAAGATGACAGCCACAAAAGAAGGCAAGCTCGAAGGTATCCAAATGGAGGGGTCCGCCACTGCGCCAATCATCTCTTTTGATGAGGCTCCGGTGTTCGGCTTGGTCCCTGGGATTGGTAGAGTAACACTCGCAGCATACGTCCAAGACTACAGACCGGACGGTAGTGTCTTCCAACGACAAGTCGCCGTGGCCCATTTGCGCGGCAACGCGAACGCCTACACCGCGCTCGCCAATGCGATCGCCGGTATGGCTTTGCTTGATGCTGGGGGGCCTAAACCCGAAGGTCCAACCAACTAAGCGTAACTGACCAGTCGGTTCGGTTCGTGCGGCCTGAGGTGGCAAGATGGGCATTAAAGGCGAGCTTCTTCAGTTGCGCGAATGGCTCGCTTTCTAAGCTTCGGTGGCGGATAGAGATCGGGGCGGAGTTCATATCGTGGGACGCGCGTTAGCCTCTCAACATCGAGGACGCGCCCAGATGGGCACCGCTTCCACTGAGACACAGCTTGGACCGTAAGGCGCAACGCCAAGGCTAAGCCTGTCACCCCCGATTGTGTCTCTATCGCGCGGCGAAGCGCAGGATCGCGTTGTGCCATGGCTTATCAAGCAGCGCTTGTTCCTATAAGTCAAGTGCTGCTTGGTTGGTTTTCTCAAGCACCTCTTTATGAAGGAGCGCATGAGCGACGATACGTTCCCCACCCGGCTGCGCCAGAAGCGAAAGGAGAGAGGCCTGACGCAAGGAGAACTCGCGAAATGGATTCACGTAAGTCCACAGGCCGTATCGCAGTGGGAAACCGGACAGGCCGGTGCGGATCACAAGAATATTGTTGCGCTCGCAGAAAAGCTTTCCGTCGACTGGAATTGGCTTGGGTATGGAGCCAACACAGAAAATCCTGACATCTCCGTACAAAAACACGTATTCGAAAATAGGAATTCGACCTATGCAGTACTATGCAGTAGAGAAGAAATTGCAGGGTGGGCTCTAAAGTTTCCAAAGCTAGATGTTGATCCGTTTGACTATATTGATCTATTGAGCGCAGAGACTGGCAAAACCGGCGGTTACGAAGCATTAGAATTGAGATTTGCCTCTGCAGGCTACAATTTGGCGACCGAGATATGTACTGATAGTATGTCTCCCATGTTCTCGAGGGGTGATATTGCTATCTTTGATACCGGCATATCGCCGATACCAGGTGACTATGTCCTGGCATATATCGTCCATAACAAATCTGTAATGTTGCGAAAATTAAGAATTAGAACCGACGAAGGAGGGAGCAAGTATCAAGAACTTGTTCCTCTAAATGAAGACTATCCTGTCACTACCATCAAGACGCCAAAAGCTGGCCGAATCCTCGGCACCCTCATTGAGCACCGTCGCTACCGCGCTCCTCCGGGTGGCGTCCAACGTGTGCCGTTGCATCTAAGCAAGACAGGCTTGGAAAACGACACTTGATAAAAAAATCAAGCCGTGCTTGATTGGCTCACCGCTTCAACGGTGAGGCTTACTCGTGCTCGCACACCACCTCGTCATCCTCGGTCCGTTGCGATACCGCGTCATCCCCTGGCCATCAGATCATCGGTTCCGAGGGCGGGCATGAGCTATGTCGAGCCATCTCACCGCCCAAGTTGCAAGTCTACCCGCGATCAAAAAGCGTCACGTAGCGGGTACGCTCGTCCAGACATCGGACGCCCGCGAGTTGCACGGCCTGCTCAAGGTCGGCCGCGACTTCACCACCTGGATCAAGGGCCGGATCGCACAGTACGGCTTCGTCGAGGGTGTCGACTACGTCGTCACCGGGAATTTGAGCTCCCCAGTTTCGGGGAGCGCAAAAGCGCGGCCACAGCTGGTCGACACGTATCACCTCACCCTCGGCATGGCGAAGGAGATCGCCATGGTCGAGAACAACGCCGAGGGGCGGCGGATCCGACGCTACTACATCGAGTGCGAGCGGCGTGCGCTTGAGGCCGCGTCCCAACCGGCGCTGGATCTCAGTGATCCGCACGCGCTCCGCGCCCTGCTGCTGGCCCATGCTGAGCGCGAGATCGCGTTGGAGGGCCGCGCCCGCGAAGCTGAGGGTGCGCTGGCGACCGCCGCCCCGAAGGCCGAGGCGCTCGACCGGATCGCCGACACGACCGGCCTGATCCTCCTCAGCGACGCCGCCAAGACCCTGGGCATGCGGCCCAAGGATCTGATCGCGTGGATGCTGGAGCACCGTTGGCTTTTCCGGCGGCGTGGAACCGGTCGGCTCGTCGGCATGCAGGAAAAGCTCAACGCCGGACTTCTGGACGAGTGCCCTGTGCCGGCCGGCGACGGCCGCACCGAGGTTCAGGTCTACGTCACTCCGGCTGGGCTGACCCGCCTGTCCGTGGCGATGGGGATCGCACAGGGCAGCCTAATGCTCGACTTCGGCTCGAACGCCGGAGGCCGTGCCCGCCAGCACTGAACCTCTTTCCGATCTTCCCGGGGCATCCCGCCCCGAGATGAAGCGGCCCCCGCCGGTCTGGACCACCAGCGGAGGCCATACACCCCGAACCCAAGGATCGAGCTATGGAACAGAGTGTTCGCTCTGATAGCACCCGCATGCCCGCTTACCAGGGCTATGCTGCATCCAAGATGGATGCGCGCTGCGATGCCGCGGTGATCGCGATGCTGACGGCGCCCGCTTCGGCCTCACCGGACCTTTCGGTGGTCGATCCGATCTTCGCTGCCATCGAGAAGGACCGTGCCCTCGCCGCTGAGCACATCCGCCTTCTCTCCATCTCCGGCAGCAAGCCCGACGACGATCCGTCTTGGGAGCCGACGCATGACGCCAGCGACGCACAGTGGGAGCACTGGCGCGAGGCGCTGCTCAAGACCGTGCCGACGACAGCTGCCGGCTGCGCTGCTCTGGCCCGCTACGCGAACGAGTGGGTAGAGCGTGAGGGCGTCGGCCTGGACGAGGACGGAGCGAAAATCTTCGATCTGATCGGCCGCAGCCCGTTACACACGGCGCCGTGCCCTCCCGCGAGCCCGGACCCTGTCTACGCTGCCATCGCGGCCATGCACGCAGCCGACGCGGCTTACAGTGCCTGGCATGCCGAGTACGAAAGGGTTGGTCTTGATGCGGCCGGTGGCTTCGAGGCCGAGGCCCCACTGATCAACGAGCAGACCAGAGCGGAGGAGGCAGCGCTCGCGACCGTGCCAGTCACCTCCGGCGGGCGGGCCGCGCTTGTCACCTTCACCGACCTCTGCATCGCCAGACGCGGCCATACAGACGGCACCGCTCAGGAAGGTGAGGACACGGTCTTCCACTGGGCCTACCGGGCGCTCGCCAGTGCCATTCGGGGCGAAAGCCCACAGTCGGAGGCCGAAGACGCCGAGGCGCTTGGCCTCGTGGACATCAAGGCAGCCCTGACCAACGCCCCAGCCTGGACGGGAGAGCAGGCATGAGCGCCGCTGCCGGCGACCGCCCCGTGCGTGGCATCAACACGATCGTCCTTAGCGACGGCCGAGAGATCCATCTCGACGATGTCGTCACCGCGGCCGAGGGGCAGGCGATCCTCGACGACGTCGACCAGGGCATCGACGCCATCGAGCGTCAGCTCACCAGCGGCATCGGCCCGAACGATCCGGACTGGCGCCGCCGCGCAGAGTTGGCCCTGAAAAGGAAGCGCCGCAGTCGGCCCCGAATCCAGCAGCGGATTGGCGAGCTGCGCCGGGCCGAGCGACAGGCGGCGCCATTGCCATCCGGCACCACCTCGCCCGCGGACGGCAAGCGCAAGGCCTTCGTGACGGCGGCCTACGAGGTGCTGGGCCACGAGGTCTGCACGGAGGTGTGGGCTCGCGCTCAGGAAATGCGGCCGGAGATCTTCACGGACGGGCAGGTGCCGGCATGAGCGCCCGCCGTCACCCTTGCTACCTCATCGACGAGGATACGACTGACTACGAGTGGTCGGCCACGAAGCTGGACGAGCTGCTGGCTGATCCGGAGGTCGAAGGCCTCGCCGCGGACATGCTGTCCTACGGCTTCAAACGGGGCGAGTTCGACCCGGACCCGGTCTACCGCCAGTGCCGGCGGG
>NZ_LSIX01000836.1:0-1668 GCF_001556475.1 Methylobacterium sp. CCH5-D2
CCGGTGCCGCATACCCGCCGGCCGGCCCCTTCGTGCCCGTCGCGGGCGGTCGCCTCGCCACCCTGCAGGCCGGGCCGGAGACGGCCGCGCGCGGAACGGTGGTGCTGATCCACGGCGCGTCGGCCAACGCCGCCGACCCGATGGAGGGCGTCGGCCGTCTGCTCGCGGCGCGGGGCTTCCGGGTGATCGCCTTCGACCGGCCGGGACACGGCTGGAGCGACCGGCTCGACGCCGCGACGCCCGCCGCGCAGGCGGGCCGGATCGCCGAGGCGCTGGTCGCGCTCGATGCCGGTCCCGTGATCGTCCTCGGCCATTCCTGGGGCGGCGCCGCGGCGCTGGCGCTCGCCCTCGACCATCCGGAACGGGTCTCGGCCCTCGCCCTGGTCGCGCCGGTCGCGCTGCCCTTTTCCCGAACGATGACGCTGCCCTGGTACTGGCGGCTCGCCGCGCAGCCGCCCGTCGCGTGGCTGCTCAGCCGGACGCTCGGGCCGCCGCTCGCCCTCTACTACCTGCGCGGCGCCGCGTCCCAGGCCTTCCGGCCCCAGCCCCCGGCCGCGGACTACCTCGGCCGGGCGCGGGTGCCGCTGGGGCTCCGGCCGGGCGCGCTGCTCGCGAATGTCGAGGATCTGATGGGGCTGCCCGCCGCGCTCGAGCGGCAGAGCCCGCGCTACGAGAGCTTGCGCCTGCCCGCGCTGGTCGTCTCGGGCGATGCCGACCCGCTGGTGCGGATCGAGGCCCAGTCCGAGCCGCTCGCGGCTCGCATCCCCGGCGCGCGGCTCCTGCGCCTGCCGGGTCTCGGCCACATGGTGCCGTGGGTGGCGGGCGACCGCCTGGCGGAGGCGGTCGCCGATCTCGCACCGGTCGCGTCGGCGACGCGCTGATCTCCGCGCGGCGGGGCCCTCAGTGCTGCAGGGAGGTGGTGAAGGCACCGCCGCGGATGCGCTCGGGAAACCCTTCCGCGTAGCGGGCGGTGGCCTCCTCGCCGTAGGTCGTGACGAGTTCCTGGAAGGCCGCGAACAGGGCGGCCTGGGCCATGCAGTCGGCGTCGAGCCCGTCCAGGCACCCTTCCGCGAACGCCTCGGAGACGTAGCTCAACGCGACGCGCTTCTCGTCCACATCGGCCTCGATGGGGGCGGTGGTGTGAGTCGAATCGAGCATGGCGTCAAACATCCTTCGCGCCCGACCGGAGGTCGAACGTTCCCGAGGATGATAGGCGGCTCCGCCGCGGCCGGCCAGCCAGGAATTGCGAAGCGGTTAACGCGACCGGTCGATTTGGCGCGATTTCCCAGGTCGCGTTCCGCTGTTGCGCGCCTGCATCATCCGCCGAACCGGCCGGCCAGCGCCTGCGACAGACGCTCGCCCTCGGCGACGAAGCGGGCGGCCGCCTCCTGCGCGGAGGGCGTGCAGATCCGATAGGTCACCGCATAGCTGCGGTAGCCGCGGTTGAACGCCCCGGCAAGGCGGTCGCGCCGCCCCGGTGTGATGCCCTCGGCGTCGATCAGCGCGCGCATCCGGCCGGACCACTCTCCGGCATCGGGCGCCGCGCAGAGCCCGCGCAGGAAGGCGAGCGAGCCGATGATCTCGGACAGGCGCATCAGGTCGCGGTCGTAGGGGGCCGGTTGTTCAGGGGGCGGAGCGGGCTCTGCGCGGCGCCCGATGCCGGAGAGT
>NZ_LSIX01000837.1:0-845 GCF_001556475.1 Methylobacterium sp. CCH5-D2
GTGGAGCGTCGGATCGACCACCATCCAGCACTGCCGGTAGGGCCGGGGGCCCTGGCCCTCGCTGGTCACGCCGCAGCGCCGGCTCAGCGCGCCGTCGAAGTCGAGCACGATCCGGAAGCCCGGCATCAGGTCCCGGACCCGGCCCTCGGCCTCGTCCCGGGGATCGATGCTGACGCCGAAGAAGCTCGCGCGGGAATCGTCGAAGCGGGCGCGCTCGCGCAGGGCCGCCGCGAGGGCGGCTCCCCCCTGCGGGTCGGCGGCGGAGCCGAAGAAGCAGAGCACGATGTAGCGGCCGGCCAGGGTGTCGATGGCAAAGCTCGGCCTGCCTTGCGTGCGGGGCGCGACCTGCGGGAACAGGTCTCCCGGGCCGAGGGGCACGGGGGAGGCGAGGACTGGAATCTGGACGTTCATCGCGGGCCACCGGATCTGCGAAGCTTCCGGTAGGGCCGGCGGAAACGGACGTCGACTGTCAGATCTGCCAGTCACCCTGTCAGATCTGACAGGGTGGCGGGCCGCCGCGATGCTGATGTCCGCTCACATCCGCGCGAGGACGGACAGTAACGCCCGGCTCGGCACGCCCGCCCGTCATGGCCGCCCATCATGGCCGTCCATCATGGCCACGTCGCCCCGCCGCGGACCGGCGCGCGTGGCGGGGCGAACCCTTGACCGGTGGCGCCCGGCATGGTGTTTCGGCCCGCGCGACCGGCCCCGTAGCTCAGCTGGATAGAGCACTCGCCTTCTAAGCGAGATGTCGCAGGTTCGAGCCCTGCCGGGGTCGCCAGCCCGTCTAGAGCGCTCTTGCGCCGAAGTGGACGCCGGTTCGGCGCAAGAGAGCGCGTCAAGAC
>NZ_LSIX01000838.1:0-9767 GCF_001556475.1 Methylobacterium sp. CCH5-D2
GCCCCTCGCGCCGTGGCGAGAGTTAGGGGTGGGTGCCCGCGCGGGTCAAGCGCGGGGCCGGAGCGCGCGGCGCGCGGCGTATCCGAGGATCGCCCAGAGGAGCGCCGCGATCGTCCGCACGGGGAAGAAGGTCGGCCCGTCGTGGCTGACGGGGGCCGGCCACGGGATGCCGACCGCGCCGATCGCCCAGGAGGCCAGCACCGAGACGGCGAGCGCGATGATCGCCGCGATGAAGACCTTGCCGAACTGGCTCGCGGTCCAGCCGAGATAGAGCGCCAGCAGAACGAGGATCGGGTCGAGCCCGGCCCAGATCCAGACGGTCCAGGGATAATAGGGGACGCTCATGCCCACCAGGGCTTCGGCAGGCTGACCCGGCCGGCCGCGTCCTCGATCACTTGGCTCGCGGCGAACAGCGTCTCCTCGTCGAAGGGGCGGCCGATCAGCTGCAGGCCGAGCGGCAGCCCTTGCGCGTCGAGCCCCGCCGGCACCGAGATGCCGGGGAGCCCCGCCATGTTCACCGTCACGGTGAAGACGTCGTTGAGGTACATCTCGACCGGGTCGGCCGAAGCCTTCTCGCCCACGCCGAAGGCGGCGGACGGGGTCGCGGGGGTGAGGATCGCGTCGACGCCGGCCGCGTAGGCTTGCTCGAAGTCGCGCTTGATCAGGGTGCGGATCTTCTGGGCGCGCACGTAGTAGGCGTCGTAGTAGCCCGCCGACAGCACGTAGGTGCCGATCATGATGCGGCGCTTCACCTCGCGGCCGAAGCCCGCCGCGCGGGTCTTCTCGTACAGGCCCACGATGTCGCTCGCCGGCACGCGCAGGCCGTAGCGCACGCCGTCGTAGCGGGCGAGGTTCGAGGAGGCCTCGGCAGGCGCCACGATGTAGTAGGCCGGCAGCGCGTACTGCGTGTGCGGCAGCGAGATCTCCCGGATGGTGGCGCCGGCCTCCTTCAGCCACGCCGCGCCCTGGTCCCAGAGCCGCTGGATTTCCGCCGGCATGCCATCGACCCGGTATTCACGGGGAATGCCGATGGTCAGGCCCTTCACGCCGCGCGAGACCGCCGCCTCGAAATCCGGCACGGGCAGGTCGGCGCAGGTGGTGTCGCGCGCGTCCGAGCCGGACATGGAGCCCAAGAGGATCGCGCAGTCGCGCACCGTGCGGGCGATCGGGCCGGCCTGGTCGAGCGAGGAGGCGAAGGCCACCGTGCCCCAGCGCGAGCAGCGGCCGTAGGTCGGCTTGATGCCGACGGTGCCCGTGAAGGCCGCGGGCTGGCGGATCGAGCCGCCCGTATCGGTCGCGGTGGCCCCGAGGCAGAGATGCGCGGCGACCGCCGCCGCCGAGCCGCCCGAGGAGCCGCCCGGCACGATGGCCGCCTCCGAGCCGTTGCGGCGCCAGGGCGAGATCACGGTGCCGTAGGCGCTAGTCTCGTTCGAGGAGCCCATGGCGAACTCGTCGAGGTTGAGCTTGCCCAGCATCACCGCGCCGTCGCGCCAGAGGTTGGCCGAGACGGCCGACTCGTAGTGCGGGGTGAAGGTCTCCAGGATCTTCGAGCCCGCGGTGGTCCGGGTGCCCTCGGTGCAGAACAGGTCCTTGATGCCGAGCGGCAGGCCTTCGAGCGGGCGGGCCTCGCCGGCCGCGATCCTCGCGTCGGAGGCGTCGGCCATCCCGAGGGCCCGCTCGGGCGTCTCCAAGATGTAGGCGTTGAGGGGCCGCGCCCGCTCGACCGCCGCGACATGGGCCTGGGTCAGTTCGCGGGCTGAGAAGCGCTTGGCCTTCAGGCCGTCGCGCGCCTCGGCGAGGGAGAGTTCGTTGAGTTCGCTCACGGGATCCGTCCTCACGTCCGCCCTGCGGCGGCGGGGCCTGCCCGGCGTCGCGGCCGGGCGCTCAAGCATGGGGGCGCGGTCCGCCCTACTCGACCACCTTCGGGACGAGGAAGTAGTTGTCCTCGGTCTCGGGGGCGTTGGCGACGACGTCCGCGGCGCGCTCGCCGTCCGTGACCACGTCGGCCCGCTTCTTCATCGCCATCGGGGTGACCGAGGTCATCGGCTCGACGCCCGAGACGTCCACCGTGCCGAGTTGCTCGACGAACGCCAGGATCGCGTTGAGCTCGCCCTGCAGCGGCGCGACCTCCTCGTCCGAGACCGCGATGCGCGCCAGATGCGCGATGCGCCTGACCGTCTGTGCGTCGACCGACATGCCTACCCGTTCCGTGCCCGCGGGCTCCCGCGAAAAGTCCGCCGGGCTATAGCATCGGGCTTCGCGGCGCCGCAACGCGGCCAGGCGGCAGCCGAGCGCGAGCCGCCCTCGTTCCGGGTTCGCCCGCGGCGCCCCGGACGTGCGGAGCGGACGCGTCAGGGCCGGTCCGGACCTGACCGGCCGTCGCTCAGGTCACCACATGGTTGGGCGTGGTGCTGACATCGACGACGACGCCGCGCTTCACCGGGTTGAAGTGCGCCTGGCCCAGGCCGAAGACGAGGATCTCGAAGGCGAGCAGCAGCATCAGCCGGTGCTTGCGCGGGAGCGTGCCCGGCGGGAGCGTGCCCGGACTGCGGCGGGCGGGGCGGGACGAGGTCGCGACGAGGGTCAAGCGCGGGGCCTCCGGAAGCGTTAACGAGACGTTAACGTACCTATGCCGGAACCGTGCCAGCCTGCGCCACGTCGAACTGCGCGCAGGGTTAACGGCTGTGGACGGACCGGGGATGGAGGATCGGATGTGGGCTGAGGTCTTCGCGGAGCTGCGCCAGGGTTGTCCGTCGGACGAGGCCGAGATCGCGCGGGCGGAGCGTGAGCTCGGCTTCTCGCTGCCCGAATCCTACCGGAGCTTCTGCCGGGCGTGCGGGGCCGGGCTCGCGGGCGGCCGCGTGCGGGTGGCCACGCCCCTGCCCTACCTGGCCGCCGACCTCGTCGTGCGCGCCGAGCTGATCGCCCACAGCATCCAGGCGGCGATCGGCCTGCTCGATACGCCGCCCGCCCTCGCGGTCGAGGGCGACGATCCGGGCGTGCTCGACCGGGCCTGCTTCTTCGGCGAGACCGACGACGGCCACTTCCTGTTCTGGGACGTCGCGGGCGAGCCCGAATACGACATCTGGCTTCTGGCGCCCGACCTCGAGACGGTGCGCTTCGGGGGCGAGAGCCTGGATGCCCTGTTCCGGCGCCTGCAGGGCGCGGGCGTGCGCACCGTCCTCGGCGAGGCGGCCGAGCCCCTGCCCGCCGTGTTCGAGGGGATCGAGGCGGCGGTGCTGGCGCGCGGGGCCGAAGCCTCGTAAGGCCGGCACATGGTCAGCCCGGATACCCGCCAGGACGCTCGAACCGACGACATCGCCGCCTTCGCCGAGGCGTCCCGCGGCGGCGCGCGCCTGATCGGCGTCGATCTCGGCACGAAGACGATCGGGCTCGCCCTCTCCGACGTGCAGCGCCGCATCGCCTCGCCGCTGGAGACGATCCGCCGGGTGAAGTTCACGCCGGATGCCGGGCGTCTGCGCGACCTCTGCCTGAAGCACGCGGTCGGCGGCCTCGTCTTCGGCCTTCCGCTCAACATGGACGGCTCGGAGGGGCCGCGGGTGCAATCGACCCGGGCCTTCGTGCGCAACCTGAAACCGATCCTCGACCTGCCGGTCCTGTTCCACGACGAGCGCCTCTCGACCGCGGTCGTCACGCGCGCGCTGATCGAGGCCGACGCCTCACGGGCCAAGCGCGCGCAGCTCGTGGACAAGCTCGCCGCCGCCTACATCCTGCAGGGCGCCCTCGACATGATGCAGGCGCGGGAGCCGGACGCGGGCGACCGGTTCCCGGTCTTCTCCTAGCGGGCGAGGCGGCGCGGGGCCCGAGCTGATCGCCCGGACGCCGCCTCACTCCCGTGCGGCGGAGCGCTCCCGGCGGCCTTCATCCTCGCCGAACGCCGTCCTGCGCCACTGGGGCGGGCAGATCATCCGGCCCTCGTAGCCGTCGAAACCGCCGCTGTAGGTGAAGCGGTTCAGGGCGGCGTAGCGCGCCCGCTCCGGCGCGGTATCGGTGCGGAAGCCCGCGCTGTAGGGCGTCCGTCCCCGGCGCTGCATCCCGGGCCCCTCGCCCGAGCACGGCTTCGACATCCCGGCCCTCCTCACGCACGACGCTCTTCTCCGGGATCAATATCCGATCGCGCGGCCGCGTTGCATCCTAGCGCCTGTTCGATCGGTTTCGAAGACCGCGCGTTCTCCCGTCATGCCGGTCCGGCACGCGATCCCGCCGGCAAGCCGCGCAGGATTGCCGGTGCCGAGCCGCCCGTCGACCGCGCGATCCCCTGCCTCGTGTGGACCCATTGCCCGCGCGTCAGCCTTCACCGGATCAGGGAGACCGTCCCGCTGCCGTGGCGCTCGATGCGGCCGTCGAGTTCCAGTTCGAGGAGCAGCGTCTGGACCATGCGCACGCCGAGGCCGGTGGCGCGGGCGAGCGCGTCGGTTCCGACCGGGCTCGGGCTCAGGGCGCCGACCAGCCGGGCGCGGGGATCGGCCGTCTCCTCCGGTTCGGGCGCCTCCAAGCGGGGGGCCGGCACCGGCACGGTGATCCCGTCGAGATCGATCTCGTCCCAGAAGACCGGCTGGTCGGCGAGGTCGGGGGCGTCCCGGGCCTCCGGCACGCTGCCGCCGACGAGCGGCGCGAGCACGGCGAGGACGTGATCGACCTCGGCCACCAGGGTCGCGCCCTGGCGGATCAGGTCGTTGGTGCCCTCCGCCCGCGGGTCGAGCGGCGAGCCCGGCACCGCGAAGACTTCCCGGCCCTGCTCCAGGGCGAAGCGGGCGGTGATCAGCGAGCCGGAGCGGCGCGCGGCCTCGATCACGACGGTGCCGTAGGCGAGACCCGAGATGATGCGGTTGCGCCGGGGGAAGTCGCGGCCCCGCGGCTCCCAGCCCATCGGCATCTCGGCGACGACGGTCCCACCCGCGCCGACGATCTCGTCCACCAGCCCGGCATGGTTGGCCGGGTAGATCCGGTCGTGCCCGCCGGCCAGCACCGCCACCGCGCCGGTGCCGAGCGACGCCCGATGGGCGCGGGCGTCGATGCCGCGGGCGAGCCCCGAGACGACGCTCAGCCCGGCCTCGCCGAGTCCGCGGGCGAGCCGCTCGGTGAAGGCGCCACCGAGCGCCGAGGCGTTGCGCGAGCCGACGATCGCGACGGCCGGCGCGGCGAGCGCGTCGGCACGGCCCCGGATCGCGAGGAGCGGCGGAGCACTGTCGGTGACCTGAAGGAGCCGCGGGTACTCCGCCTCGCCGGTGGCGGCGAGCCGGGCTCCCAGACGGGCGGCGGCCGCGATCTCCTCCTCGGCCTGCGTCCGCGAGGGCGGCGTCACGGGTCGGCCCTGGCGCCGGGTGAGCGCGGGCAGCGCGTCGAGGGCGCCGGCCGCGCCGCCGTATCGGTTGACCAGGGTGCGGAAGGTGCGCGGGCCGACGCCCTCGGTGCGGATCAGCCGGAGCCAGTCGATGCGCTGGGCGTCTGTGAGCTGCATGGAGCGAGTTCCGGACCACAATCCTAGGAACCCTATCATGGCGCTTGGTGCGCGTTCAGCCCTTCTGCCCGATCCGTCCCTCGGTGCCGTCGAGCAGCCGCCGGATGTTGGGGGCGTGCTTCCACCAGAGCAGCAGGCCGAGCAGGCCGAAGAGCAGCGCCTCCGCGGGGCGGCCGAGCGCCCAGAGCACGAGCGGCGTCGTCGCCGAGGCCGCCAGCGCCGCGAGCGACGAGTAGCGGAGTGCGAAGGCGAGGCCGAGCCAGATGGCCGCGAAGGCGAGCAGCGCCAGCGGGCTGAAGGCCAGCAGCACGCCGATGAAGGTCGCCACGCCCTTGCCGCCCCGGAAGCCGAGCCAGACCGGGAAGAGATGGCCGAGGAACGCCCCGAGCCCGGCGGCCAGCGCCGCGGCCTCGCCGAACCGCGCCGCGACCAGCACCGCGGCGGTGCCTTTCAGCGCGTCGCCGAGCAGCGTCGCGGCGGCGAGCCCCTTGCGGCCGGTGCGCAGGACGTTGGTCGCGCCGATATTGCCCGAGCCGATCGCCCGCACGTCGCCGAGCCCGGCGAACTTGGTCAGGATCAGCCCGAACGGGATCGAGCCCAGCGCGTAGCCGAGCACGAGGCAGGCGGCGACCGCCGGGGTCGCGAGGTCGAGGTTCGCGATCACGCCGCCACCGCGATCTCGGGGAGGCGATGCACGACGCGCCCGCCGACCAAGGTCAGCGCGGCCGCGCCCTGCAGGCGGGCCTCGTCGAAGGGCGAGTTCTTCGAGCGGGATTTGAGCTGCCGCTTGTCGAGGACGTAGGGCAGGTCGGGGTCGATCAGCACGAGGTCGGCCGGGGCCCCGGCAGTGAGGCGCCCCGCCTCGCGCCCGAGGATCTTCGCCGGCGCCGCGGTCAGGGCCTGGATCAGGCGCGGCAGGCCGATGTCACCGGTGTGGACGAGGCGCATCGCGGCACCGAGCAGCGTCTCGATGCCGAGCGCGCCGTCGGCGGCCTCCGCGAAGGGCAGGCGCTTGGTCTCCACGTCCTGCGGGTTGTGGTCCGAGACCACGGCGTCGATCACGCCCTCCTTGAGGGCCTCCACAACGGCCTGCCGGTCGCTCTCGTGCCGCAGCGGCGGCGCGAGCCGGCAGAAGGTGCGGTAATGCCCGATGTCGTTCTCGTTGAGCACGAGGTTGTTCACCGAGACGCCGCAGGTGACGGGCAGCCCGGCCTCCTTGGCCCGCCGCACGATCTCGACCGAGTCGGCGCAGGAGATCATCGCCGCGTGGTAGCGGGCGCCGGTGAGGCGCACGAGGCGGATGTCGCGCTCCAGCATCACGGTCTCGGCCTCGCGCGGGATGCCCGCGAGCCCGAGCCGCGAGGCGAACTCGCCCTCGTTCATCACGCCCTCGCCGACGAGGTCGGGCTCCTCGACGTGCTGCATGATCAGCGCGCCGAAATCGCGGGCGTAGGTGAGCGCCCGCCGCATCACCTGGGCGTTCGTCACCGCCTTGAGCCCGTCCGTGAATGCGACGGCGCCGGCCTCCTGCAGCAGGCCGAACTCGGTCATCTCGCGCCCCGCGAGGCCTTTCGTGACGGCGGCTGCCGGCAGGACGGTGACGCAGGCCGTGTCGCGGGCGCGGCGCAGCACGAAATCGACGATGGCCGGCCCGTCGATCACCGGGTTGGTGTCGGGCATGCAGACCAGCGTCGTGACGCCGCCGGCCGCGGCCGCCGCGCTCGCCGAGGCCAGGGTCTCGCGGTGCTCCGCGCCCGGCTCGCCCACGAAGGCGCGCATGTCGATGAGGCCGGGCGCCAGCACGTTGCCGCCGCAGTCGATCCGTTCCGCGCCCTCCGGCGCCCCGGGTGCGGCGCCGTGCGCGATGTCGGCGATGCGGCCCTCGCGGACGAGGACGGAGCCGGGCGTCTCCTGGCCGGTGGCCGGGTCGAGGAGGCGGGCGTTGGAGAGCAGGAGCGGACGGAGGGACATCGGCATCATCCGTTCGGCAGGTGGCTCGCGAGCGCTTCGAGCACCGCCATGCGCACGGCGACGCCCATCTCGACCTGCTCGCGGATCAGCGACTGCGCGCCGTCGGCGATGTCGGAGGCGATCTCGACGCCGCGGTTCATCGGTCCGGGATGCATCACCAGCGCGTCGGGCCGGGCCAGCGCCAGCTTGTCGCCGTCGAGGCCGTAATAGCGGAAATACTCCTTCACGGAGGGCACGAAGGAGCCGTTCATGCGCTCGCGCTGCAGGCGCAGCATCATGACGATGTCGCAGTCCCTGAGCCCCTCGCGCATGTCGGTGAACACCTCGACGCCGAAGCGCGCGATGCCGGAGGGCAGCAGCGAGGTCGGGCCGATCACCCGCACCCGGGCGCCGAGCGCCTGCAGGCTGATGATGTTCGAGCGGGCGACGCGGGAATGCAGGACGTCGCCGCAGATCGCGACTTGGAGCCCCTCGATCCGGCCCTTGTTGCGGCGGATGGTCAGCGCGTCGAGGAGCGCCTGGGTCGGATGCTCGTGGGCGCCATCGCCCGCGTTCACCACCGAGCAATCGACCTTGCGGGCGAGCAGATGCACGGCGCCCGCCGACTGGTGGCGCACCACGATGATGTCGGGTCGCATCGCGTTCAGGGTCGCGGCGGTGTCGATCAGCGTCTCGCCCTTCTTCACCGAGGAGGAGGCGACCGACATGTTCATCACGTCGGCGCCGAGCCGCTTGCCGGCGAGCTCGAACGAGGATTGCGTTCGCGTCGAGGGCTCGAAGAACAGGTTGATCTGCGTGCGGCCCCGCAGGACGTTGCGCTTCTTCTCGACCTGCCGGGAGACGTCGACGGCGGCGTCCGCCCGGTCGAGCAGGCCCTCGATCTCGGGGCGCGTCAGCCCCTCGATGCCGAGGAGATGGCGGTGGGGGAAGCTCGGGGGCGCGACTTGGGTCATGTCGGGGGCCGGTGATAGGTCGCCGCGCCGGACCGGGCAAGGGCGACGCGGGCAGTCCCGGGCCTTCCGCACGGCTTCCCGCCCAGCGTTTCGGTCCTCGCCTTGCCGCGCCCGCCCGGCGACCCACTTCGCCGGGGCCGACCGCATCAGGCGCGCCCCGAGGATCCCCATGATCGACCAGACCCTTCGCGACGCGCTCCTCGCGGTGAGCCCGGCGAGCCTCGCGCGTGCTCTCGCCCGGCGCGGCGTTCGGGCTCACGCTTTCTCGGGGTTGGAGGTGCGCGCCTCGACCCCGGTCGCCGGGCCGGCCCACACCCTGCGGCTGATCCCGGCCCGGGACGAGGCGGCGGGCGACCTCGCCTCCGCGATCGGTCGGGTGCCGGAGGGCGCCGTGCTGGTGATCGATGCCGCGGGCGGCGGCGGCCCCCTGCCCTTTGGCCCGATCCTGGCCGCCGGGCTGGCGCGGGCTGGGGTCGCGGGACTCGTCACCGATGCGGGCGTGCCCGACGACCTTGCCCTGCCTGCCTGGGGACGGGACCTCGGCCGGAACCCGGGATCCGTCGGCCTTGCGCTGGCGGGGGCGGGCGATGCGATCGCCTGCGCGGGCGCGGCGGTGCATCCGGGCGACATCGTGGTGGCCGGGCCGGACGGGGCCGTGGTCGTGCCGGCCGCCATCGCCGAGGCGGTGGCGCTCGAGGCGGTCGAGCAGCAGCGGCTCGATCTCTGGCTTCTCAGGGAGGCCGAGCGGGGCGCCGGCCTCGCCGCCCTGCTGCCGCCGGACGCGGAGACCCGCGCCCGCTTCGAGGCCGAGACGAAGACGGTTTGAGCGGGCGATGTTCTTTCCCGCCTCGAAGCTCGGCTTCTTCCTCTTCACCCCGTCGAACTTCCTGATCCTCTGCGTGCTGGCGGGCGCCGCGCTCTTCGGCCTCGGCTGGCGCGGGACAGGGGGCTCCCTCGTCGTCCTTGCCGGGATCGGGCTGGCGCTCGGCGGGCTCTCGCCGCTCCCCGCCCTCGCGATGCTGCCGCTGGAGGAACGCTTCCCGCGCTTCGAGGACGACGGGGAGCCCGTCACCGGCATCGTCGTGCTCGGCGGCGGGATCGAGACGCGCATCGCCACCGCGCGCGGCCAGTTCGTGGGCAACGACGCGGACGAGCGCCAGACCTACATGGCGGCGCTCGCCCGGCGCTACCCGCAGGCGCGCCTCGTCTTCTCGGGCGGCGGCGCCAACCTGCGGGCCGGCGTCGACAGCGAGGCCGACATCATCAGCCGCTACGCCGACACGCTCGGCCTGCCGCGCTCGCGGCTGATCCTGGAAGGCCGCTCGCGCAACACCCACGAGACTGTCTCTTATACACATCTC
>NZ_LSIX01000839.1:0-2421 GCF_001556475.1 Methylobacterium sp. CCH5-D2
CCGCCTCTCGCTCGCGGGCTTCGCCGCCTGCCGGGCGCTCTCCACCGGCTACAACGACGAGCCGACCCGGGCGTCCCGCCCCTACGACAGCGGCCGCGACGGCTTCGTCATGGGCGAGGGCGCGGGCGTCGTCGTGCTGGAGGAGTACGAGCACGCGCGTGCGCGCGGCGCCAAGATCTACGCCGAGATCGTCGGCTACGGCCTCTCGGGCGACGCCTACCACATCACCTCGCCCTCGCCGGACGGCGACGGCGCCTTCCGCTGCATGACGGCGGCAGTGAAGCGGGCCGGCATCGCGCCCGGAGAGATCGACTACATCAACGCCCACGGCACCTCGACGCCGATGGGCGACGAGCTAGAGCTGAAGGCCGTCGAGCGGCTGCTCGGCGATGCCGCGGCCAAGGCCTCGATGTCCTCCACCAAGTCGGCCATCGGCCACCTGCTCGGCGCCGCCGGCGCGGTCGAGGCGATTTTTTCGATCCTCACCATCCGCGACGGCGTGCTCCCGCCGACGCTCAACCTCGACAACCCGAGCGTCGAGACGCAGATCGACCTCGTGCCGCACGAGGCGAAGCGGAAGCGGGTGGATGTGGCGCTGTCGAACTCGTTTGGGTTTGGTGGGACGAATGCTTCGCTGGTGATGCGGCGGGTTTGATTGTCAATTTATGCTTTTTGTTTGGAGCGGGAACCCAATCTAACACCGGCCATCACTTTCAAGTAATGGTCGGCCTCCGATTTATGAACCTGCTTGAACCATGCATATTTTTCGCCGTCTAGAAGCTTATCGCTTTTTTCGATGACGTGAAATATCGCTCGGCGGACCGGAAGACTCACTTTTGAGTAAAGACGGCGAAAAGATAACAACATTTCTCTATCCGCTATATCTCTCGTTCTAAGTATAAATTCTCTCAAAAATATAGGGTTCGTGCTCAACTTAAGTCCATCAAAAGTTCTCCTAACAAAGTCCAAACTTTGATAGCGGCCGTGGCAGAGAAGTCTCAATATTGCCAAATCAAAAAACGGAGATCTAGCATATTTTTCATACATTTCGCAGAATGCTTTAGATAAGAGCTCGACTTCGCTATCGCTGAAGCGGCCCTCCTCTTTTATCAATGCATCGACAATGTACGTGAGTGAGTGCACATAGCGATCGATCACATCAATGAGATCGATAATCTCTCGGCTATCATTGTAAATAAAACACCGCACAAAATATCTGATATTTTCTTCGAGATTGTCCGGACGAGAATTTAAGGTTTTGTTCTTAAGGTCCGTCAAGACTTCGTTCTTATACCTTTTTATTTGCTCTCTGCCAGGATATCGATAAGTTTTTATTAGCTTGGAAATATATCCGACAGTCACGAAGGTTTTTTCTTCAACCCGAGCATCTTCATCCTCTGGATCGAAAGCAGCCTTCTGCGGCTCCTCAGATGGTTCAGTACGATGCTGTTCCAAGTCGATAAAAGTCGTCTTTGATGTATTGATAAACAAAGACTCTTTATCTAATTCTTGAATCAATATATTTAAATACGCGTGCGCTTGAGAAAACGACTTCGCAAAAATCCGATAATCGTCGACAAATCTAACAAATTTTATACCCTCTCGCTGAAGAGCTCTATCTACAGGAATCAAAGCAGCTTCAGCCAAGAAGCGGCTCGCGTCGCATCCAACAGGTAAGCCGAATGAATTGCGATCCACCCAAAAGAAAAGAAGTTCATTCAGGCAGGAAACATACTTGCTTCCACAGCCCAAGCTTGCCAGACTACTCTCCAGCCTATGGAGGTTTAATCTATCGTAGAAATTGGAAATGTCAGTGTTTATTTTTACTCTGAACGGGCTTTGTTTGCTCAGAATACTAGATTTTTCTCGAAATGATTTGTAATTGTAGCGCTTATCTATTACGTATCCATGCTTTGAGAAGCGGTAAGAAAAAACTACGTCAGACGCTGCAGGAATTCGCTGAGCTTCAATCGTAGGAGCTATTTCAAAAACCAGCCCAGTATACCGGACTATATCTTCGAAGTCTATCCAATCGACATTCCGATATGAATATGGCGTCTTGGGGATGGAGAACTTATAAGAAGACCCAACCTGCCAAAGCCTGGGCGATTCGATTGTTTGTCTGCAACATTGAACTAAACGCTTGCGGAACACTTTATCCTTTAGCATACTCGTCTCAGCATTTGACGAGAATGCTGGAGAAATAAAGACGTCGTCTAATCCGTTCTTTGTGATATGACGTAGAACGCGAACCGCACTTCGAGGCGACATTAGGAAACCAGCACAAACACAACCTTAGATATCGTATGCTGCGGCCACTGGCGATCCAAGGCGATAGGACTCACAAGTCTGACTTTTCAACAATTATGATCAAGCGCGGGGTATACTCCTAGGTGTTCCGGTGGCTGCGGCCCGAATGCC
>NZ_LSIX01000083.1:0-4247 GCF_001556475.1 Methylobacterium sp. CCH5-D2
GCGCTCCCTCTCCCGTGCGGGAGAGGGTTGGGGTGAGGGATGAGAACTCTCCGGAAAGGACTGGTCCTCGCCGCGGAACCGCAACGTCCTCTCCGCAAGGCTCCGGGCCCCTCACCCTGTCCCTCTCCCGCACGGGAGAGGGGACCCGCGCCCTATCCGCATTGAGGCTCGCTCGGCATATGCGATGGCCCTACTCTGCGGGGGAGGGAAAGCGCGTCGCGAGACGCCCTCACGCCAGCATGTAGGTCAGCAGCGAGCGGAGCTGCGCCGGCTTCACGGGCTTGCGCATCAGTTCCACGCCGAGGAGGTCCGCCCGCGCCTCGATCTCCGGCGCGTAGTCGGCGGTGGTCAGGATCACCGGGAGCGGCGCGGGGCAGACGGCGCGGAGATACGCCGCCACGTCGAGGCCGCAGGCGCCGTCGTCGAGATGGTAGTCGAGGACGAGGATGTCGGGCTCGCGCAGGCCCGCGGCGAGCGCCGCCCGAACTCCGGCGAGGTCGCGGAAGGCCGAGACCTCGGCGTCCCAGTTCTGCAGCAGGCGGCGCAGGGCCTCGGCCGTGGAGGCGTCGTTCTCCACGATGAGCACGTGCGCCCCCGACAGGCGCGTCGCCACGGGCGGGGGCGCCGGAGCGGCCTCGACCGGCACGACGCTTACCGGCAGGGTCAGCGAGACCCGGGTGCCGTGGCCGGGCCGCGAGGCGAGCGCCAGCGGATGGTCGAGGGCCGCCGCCATGCGGCGCACGATCGAAAGGCCGAGGCCGAGGCCCGGCTCGCCCTGGCCATCGCCGCCCCCCTTGCCGCCGCCGCGGTAGAACTCGTCGAAGACGAGGCTCCGCTCCTCCGTGCCGATGCCGCAGCCGGTGTCGATCACGTCGATCCGGATCTCCCCGCCGCGGGGCCGGGCGACCAGCAGCACGCCGCCGGCGCCCGTGTAGCGCACCGCGTTCGAGACGAGGTTCTGCAGGATGCGCCGCAGCAGCACGCCGTCGCTCGCCACCGCGACGTCCGGGCAGCGCACCGCGAGCCGCAGGCCCTTGCGCTCGGCGAAGGGCCGGAAGCTCTCGGCCAGTTCCGCCAGGAGGTCCGGCAGGGCGAGCGCCCGCACCTCCGGCCGCACGATGCCCGCGTCGAGCTTCGAGATGTCGAGGAGCGTCTTGATCAGGTCCTCGATGGTCTGCAGCCCGCGCTCGACCTGGCCCGCGATAGCGCCGGCCTCGGGCGCGAGCGGCAGGTCGGCGAGCGCCGAGAGCGAGAGCCGGGCGGCATTCAGAGGCTGCAGCAGGTCGTGGCTGGCCGCGGCCAGGAAGCGCGTCTTCGAGCGGTTGGCGGTCTCGGCCTCCTCCTTGGCGGAGACGAGCGCGGCGTTCGAGCGCTCCAGTTCCCGCATCAGCCCGGTCAGCGCCTCGGTGCGGCTGCGGACCCGGCCCTCCAGGGTGATGGCCGTCTGGAACAGCGCGTAGGCGCCGCCCTGCTGGTCGGTGGAACGCTCGACATGGGCCATCAGAGCCGCGTTGATGCGCTCCAGCTTGGCGACGCGCCGCCTCAGGTCCGCCTCCGCCTCGTCTGCCCGGGGCGGGTCCTTGACGGGCGCGTCCTTGACGGGCGCGTTCATGGGACGCGCTTGCCGATGGCGATGCCGGTGAAGGTCTGGTTGAGGTGCATCGCCCGGTACTGCTCGCCGTAGGTCTCGAAGCCGATTACGTTGAAGCGGCGGTAGAGGTCGGCGATGCCCTGGCGCACCTGCCGGGTCTCGGCGTCGAGCCGGCGCAGCACGCACTCGAAGCCGATGATCAGGTCGATCCCGCCGAGCGCCTGATCGAGCCGGGTCAGCTCCGCGTGCGTCGCCGCCACGATGTCGCGAGGTTCCGCCAGCGTCAGCACCACCCCCTCGTCGATGGCGCAGAAGAAGCTCAAGCTGCCGTCCGGGTTGAGCCGCCGGATCGAGCGGCAGAAATACTCGCCCCCGACCTTCACGGCGAGCGGGTAGGCGGCGAAGCTCATCGGCGAGAGCCCCTCCGGATCGAGCCCGACCGCCATGGCGTATTCCCGCGCGGCGGGCTCGGCGTTCAATTCGTGCACGATGCGCCGCTCGCCGTCGGAAGCGGTGACGACGAACTTCTTCTCCGTCGGCTCGAAATTGTCGCTCTTGAAGATCTGGACCGGGAAATCGGTCTCGACCAGGATCAGCGCCGCGGCGCGCCGGTGGATCCGGCCGCCGTGCAGCACCACCGCGTCCCGGAAGGTGAGGTCGTCGCCCGCCGAGCCGCCGACGAGCGGGATCCCGTCGAGCGCCCAGGCGATGCCGGAGACCACCGTCTCCTCGGCGTTGGCGAGCCCGTCGATCAGCGAGACGGCAAAGCACCGCTCCGGCGCCGCCTCGCCGCGCGGATTGAGGCTGCGGCGCAGCGCTCGGACCGTCGAGGCCGTGCGCTCGACGTCGAGGTCGTCGATCCCGCCCAGCAGCGTCGAGACGATGCGGAATCCCCGGGTCGGGAAGGCGATCGCCACGAGCCCGCGGTCGAGCCCGCCCTCGGGGCTGATGTTGCCGGAGGTGGTGCAGCCGGTGATCGCGACCCCGGGTAATTCGCTCTCGAGAGCGCGCAGCAGGGTCTCGGGATCGTAGTCGGGCGAGAAGAACAGGACGAGCTGGGCGAGCCCGGCTTCCGCGTCGACGCCGACCGCGCGGGCGATCTCGGCCGCGGCGGCCGCGGGCGACGCGGCCTCGGTCCAGGCCGTCCTGATGCCGCACAGATGCGCGCGCATCCGCGTTCCCTGTCCCACGTCTCCACCCCGCTCGGTCGGCGGCAGGCGTTGTCCGCCCATTCTCGTCCCCGGAGTATGTCGCGCGCGACCGAAGCGTGCAACGGCGGCCGTCCGCGCGGGCCCCTCTCCGCCCAATGGCCAATCCGGCCGCCATTGTCCGGCCCTCGCGCTTCATGGACAATGGCGGCCGGCCGATCCCCGCGCGGGGGCGGCCGAGCGCGGTGGGAGCGCGCCCATGCAGCTGTTGATCGTCGACGACCATCCCCTGTTCCGCGACGCGCTCGCGGGCGCGATCCGGCTCGCCTACCCGGACGCGGACTTGCACGAGGCGGACGGGATCGCGGCGGCGGCCGCGCGCTTGACCCAGAACCGCGCCATCGACCTCGTCCTGCTCGACCTCTCCATGCAGGGCGTCAGCGGCTTCGACGGGCTCGTCACCCTGCGCACCCGATTCCCCCGGGTGCCGATCCTGATCGTCTCGGGCCACGAGGATCCGCGCATCATGCGCGAGGCGCTGCAGCACGGCGCGGCCGGCTTCGTGCCAAAGGCGGTCGACAAGGCGACGCTGACGCGCGCCATCAGCGACGTGCTGAGCGGCGCGCTCGTGATCCCACCGGGCCTCTCGGAGGCGCCGCCCGCCGCCGCGAAGTCGCGCAAGGCGCCGCTGCCCGAGCGCATCGCCCGGCTGACGCCGCAGCAGTTGCGGGTGCTGATGATGATCCGCCAGGGCAAGCTCAACAAGCAGATCGCCCACGAGCTGCAGGTCGGCGACTCGACCGTGAAGGCCCACGTCTCCGAGATCCTGCGCAAGCTCGAGGTCATCAGCCGCACGCAGATCGTGATCGACACGGCCGCGCTCGACTTCGAGCAGATCCACCACGCGCCGGTCGGCTAGGACTCTGCATCCAGCGCTGCCGACCGGTGCGCGCCGCGACCTGCCCCCATCAAGCCATCCCTTGGGCCGCGCCGCGGCAGCGCGTCGGTCCCCTGCTTTCTCGCGCCCCTTCGAAGGTCCGGCGCGCCTTTTCAGGCAGATCCGGCAGGCGCTTCCGGACGGACTTGCCCACAGTGTTAACCTTTTGTTAAGGCGCCGATTGCCGTGCGGCCGGACCCGTGCGAGCTTTCGTTAACGAGAGCTTAACGGGTTGGATCAAAAGCCATGCGGTTCCCGGTTTCGAAGCGGCGGGATGTGGCGACGGCCCGGGAGCGCGGCACCCGCGCGGGCATCCTGGCGGCGGGTCTCGCCCTGGCTCTCGCGGCGCCCGCGGGCGCCCAGACCTTCGCGGCGCTGCCTGCCGTGCCGAGCGTGGCCCAGCCGACCGGCGCGGCCAAGCCGATCGCGGCATGGGTGACGTTCTGCCAGGCCTACGCGGCGGAGTGCGCGGTGGACCGCTCGGAGCCGGCGCGGATCAGCCTGACGCCGGCGCTCTGGTCGACGATCGTCGCGGTCAACAAGCGCGTGAACAAGAGCGTGCAGGCGATGA
>NZ_LSIX01000840.1:0-9843 GCF_001556475.1 Methylobacterium sp. CCH5-D2
CGAGCCGTCGATCACCGGCACGGTGATCTCGCCGGCGAGCGCCGCCGTCACCATCGAGATCGGCACGCGGCAGAACAGGTCCGCCCCGTCGCGCTGGAAGAAGTCGTGCGGCTTGATCGAGAGGAAGACGTAGAGGTCGCCCGCCGGCCCCCCGCGCAGGCCGCTCTCACCCTCGCCGGCCAGCCGAATGCGCAGCCCGTCATCGACGCCCGCCGGCACGTTGATCGAGAGGGTGCGCTCGCGGTTGACCCGGCCGGCCCCCGCGCACGACGCGCACGGGTCGTCCACGATCTCGCCGCGGCCGTGGCAGTTCGGGCAGGTCCGCTCGATGGCGAAGAACCCTTGCGCTGCCCGCACCCGGCCGTAGCCGCCGCAGGTCGAGCAGGTGCGCGGCTTCGAGCCGGGCTTGGCGCCCGAGCCCGCGCAGGTCTCGCAGGTGATCGAGGTCGGGATGCGGATGGTCTCGGTCTTGCCGAGGAAGGCCTCCTCCAGGCTGATCTCGAGGTTGTAGCGCAGGTCCGCCCCGCGCTCGCGGCCCGGCGCGCCGCCGCGCCCGCGGGCCTGCCCGCCGCCCCTTCCGTCGCCGAAGAAGTTGTCGAAGATGTCCGACATGAAGTCGCCGAACTCGTTGCCGAATCCGGGGCCGCCCGCGCCGCCCTGACTGAACGCGGCGTGGCCGAAGCGGTCGTAGGCCGCGCGCTTCTGGCCATCGGAGAGGCACTGGTAGGCCTCGTTCAGCTCCTTGAACTTGATCTCGGCTTCCTTGTCCCCCGGGTTGCGGTCCGGGTGGTAGGTCATCGCGAGCTTGCGGAAGGCCGTCTTCATCTGGCCGTCCGTGGCCGTCCGCTCGACGCCCAAGATCTCGTAATAGTCCCGCTTCGACATCCCTGTCCTCAAGGTCCCTCGCGCCCCACGCCACGGGGACGGGCGGCCAGCCGGTTCATGGTCGATCAGGCCGGATCGACTCTGCCCGCGCTTCCGCGACGCCGCGCGGGCCGAGCGGCATATGGGGATGCCGGTTCCCGGCCGCATCCTTGCGGCCGCGTTATCACGCCGGACCGGTTCCCGGCCAGAAGGCAGATGCGCCCGCATCGGTACTGGATTCCAAAGGTCGAGACCTTTGGCGGGTGCAGGCAAGGTTCTGGATCTTGGCCCTGCATTTGGCTTCCCCGTCCCGGCAGAGCCGGGGCGGAGAAGCCAAGCCCGGGGCACTGCCCCGGGACCCCGCCCAAGGGACTCGTCCCTCGGGGATCCCCCTACCCGAAGGCGCCGACCTCGTGCTGGATCATGCCGGAGATCTCGCGCACCTGCGCGAACATGCGTCGGATCGGGTCGAACAGGCCGGTATGCTCGGCCTCGTAGGTGCCGACATCGCGCGGGCCGGCCGGCTCGCCGAAATTCAGCCCCAGCGTCGGGTCTGGCGTGACGGGGAAGATCTCGTCGAGGAGCGCGATGCAGGCGTCGATGTCGAGGCGCAGGAAGCGCTCCAGCAACTGCTCGCGGCTCACCCCCGCCTGCGGGCGGAAGCTCGGGATGTGCACGGCCGTGAACCAGATCCGGTGGATCAGCGCGAGGCGCAGGGCGTGCAGCAGGGTGAGGCGCACCGACATCTTCCTGAGGTCGGGTGCGGCCGCCTGCAACCCGAGCCAGTCGCAGGTGAGCCGCCCGAACAGACGGCGTAACGACGGCGCGAGGTCGAGCCGCTCCAGGCTGCGCGCGACCGTGATCAATTCCTCGCGGCGCCCGTCCTTCTGCGTGCGGCGCGCCCGCTCCAGCCAGACGGCCGGGTCGAGCGTGTCGATGTAGGCGCGCAGCACGTCGAGGTCGCCGACGCTCGCGGCGTGCTGGGCCAGCCGGAAGGCGCGCGAGAAGCGCACCGAGTCGCGCCGCATCTCGCTGAAGATGTCCGGCGCCCGCTCGGCCGCCCGGCCGAGGCCGTGGAGCGCGTTGGCAAGGTAGCCCAGCTGCTGCAGGATCGCGTTGTTGGGGATCGCCCGCATCTGGCGCGGGTGGGTGATCAGCGCCGGGCCGCCGCCGTCGCTCTGGCGCGCCACGGGCCGGGAGCCGGTGCGGTCGATCAGGCCCGGGCCGAAGGTGCCGAGCAGCGCGGCGTAGCCCGGATCCTCGACCAGCGTTTCCATCTCCTGGCGCACCGCCGTGAAGAATTCGAGCGCGAAGTCGGTCTCGGCGTAGACGGGGTCGCGGGCGGCGTCCGGCCCGGCCTTGGGCTCGGCGAGCGCGTAGTCCGCGAAGGCGTCGTCCTCGGCGAGGTCGAGGGCGTAGACGTGCTCGGCGACCCGCGCGACGCTGGCCTCGGCGAGCGCGGGGGAACCGAACAGCAGGTAGCCGTCCGTGCCCTGGAAGCTCGATTCGAGGCGCACCCGGATGCCCGCGGCCCGGTTCTTGGCCCGCGCGTCCTCCGGGGCGAGGTAGGCAAGGCGGTCGCGCAGCGAGGTCGGGTGGGCGCCGCGCCCGATCGATTCGCCGTGCGTGTCGAAGATCGCGAGCTCGATGTCGGCGAGCCCGTTCTGCACCATCAGCTCGGTGATGCGCAGGCGCAGGCGCTCGATCCAGAAGGTGGCGGCGAGTTGCCCGACGTAGCGGCCGGAATCCGAGTAGCCGAACTGCACGGTGAGGCGGCCGATGCGCTTGAGATACTGGCGCCAGTGCGGGTTGCGCAGCGCGTCGTCGAGCACGCGGATCCCCTGCTCCAGCGCCTCGGCGGTCTCGAAGAGGGGCGTGATCTCCAGCCTGTCCGCGATGCCGTAGTGCCGGGCGAGCCAGAGGGCGGCGAGCAGGGTGTAGCCGGTCTCGGTCTCGGCGATGAGGAAGCGCACCGGATGGGTGCCGTCCACGTGCTTGAGGATCTGGGCGATCGTCATCATCAGCCGCGCCGCCGAAGCGCGCTCGGCCGCGAGCGCCCCGAAATCCACCGCGACCGGCGCCACGTCGTTCAGGAGCGCGTGGATCGTGGCGAGGTGCGAGCGGCGCTGGGCGGGGTCTGCCGGCTCGCCCTCGACGTCGGTGACGCGGCGCACCGCGTTGTGGATCTGGCTGGCGTTGAGCCGGAAATGCGGCAGCGCGTTCGAGAGGCCGTGGGTCGCCACGCCCGCGCGCAGCACCGCGATCGCCCGCCGGTCCGCCTCGTCCTCGGCGGCGGACATCGCGGCCGCGAGGCCGGCGAGGAGCGCCCCCGCATCGGTCTGGGCGCGGTCGCGCTCGATGATCACCGCGAGGGCGAAGCGGTGTACCGCCTCGAGGGAGGGCTTCTCGCCGAGCCGGGGTGCCACCGTGAGCTGACGGTTGACGGCGCTGAGCGCGCTCTCGGCGAGGCTCCGCACCACCTGCGTGGCGGGGATCCGCGGCAGCTGGCGCAGCACGCGGTCGAACTGCATCCGCTTCGATTCGAGGCGGTAGCGCAGCGTGTCCCACCAGCCGATATCGGTGCGCCCGTCGGTGTCGCAGCCGACCCAGCTCGCCACCGCGAGCGGGCGTGGCACCAGCTCGGTCCAGCGGTCGGGCCAGCGGCGACGGGCGGCGTCGATGAGCGCGCCGTTGAAGCCGTCGAGCGCGGCGCGGGCGTGGTTGGCGGCCACGCAGGCCTGATCGAACTCGTCGTCGAGGCTGATCTTCGGGTCGGGCCGGGTCGAGAGCGCGGCGGCCTCCGCGATCAGCGGCTCGCGCGCGGCCGGGTCGGCGAGGCTGGCGCTCCGGGCGAGGAGGGCCGCCACCGCGCGGGGCATGCCGAAGGTGGGGTGTGCGGTGAACACGATCGCGAAGGCGGTGCGGCCGACACGCTCGCGGAACGTCTCGAAATCGCCCGCGCGCTGCGGCACGGCGGCGACGAGACGGTTCGGCACGGCGGCGTCCGCGTCCGCCCTCGCGTCCTGTGGCCCGTTGAGTCCGACATAGGCCCGCAGGCGTCCGGCCCGGTCGGCCAGCGCCTGGGCGCGCAGGCGCACGAACAGGGCGTCGAGGTCGTCGCCGTCGATCTCGCCCCGGTCGAAGCGGCGGGTGATCGCCAGCGTCACGGCGAGCACGGGATTGCGGAACGGGTCCTCCGCGGCCTGCTCGCGGGAGGCCTCGATCAGGCCGCGCAGATGGGTCTCAAGCTCCTCGGGGCTTCGGCTCCGCTCGGTCTCGCGCATCGATCGGTCCTGGCTCCCTGTCGTTCGGTTCTATCCGGCGCGGCATCCGCGGGACCCCGTTCGGCTCCCCGGTGCAAGCTCCGTTCCGCTTCGTCGGCGGTCCCGCCTGATCGCGCGGCGCGGAGGCATGCGCAAGAGGCGACAGCAGGAGGCGGGACAGGGGCGCGGCGAGAGAGTGCGCGGTGAGACAGGTGCAAGAGGCGTGCGGTTCGGGTAACGGTTCGTCCGCATGGAACTCCTCCTGATCCTGGGCGCCGTGCTCGCCTGCACGGTGGTGGGCGTGATCGCGGTGCGCATGGCGGCCCAGAGCCGGCGCCCGCCCCTGCGGCTCGACAACGAACTCGACGAGCGCGACGAGGATCTGGTCACGCGGGTCGGGCCGTCGCGCAGTCCCATTGACCGCTCCGCGGAGGTGCTCGACGTCGAGCCGATCCCGCCCGCCTCCGGCCGCTCCGGCGAGAAGGCTTGAGCCCGTGGTGAGCCCGATGCGCACGCTCCCCCTCCTTCTCGCCGCCGCGCTGGTGCTCGGTCTGCCGGCCGGAACCCGCGCGCAGGAGGCGCCGGCCGCCGACGCGGCGGCCGCCCCGAAGCCGGCCCGTCCGAAGCCTCCGAAGCCGGCACCGAAGCCAAAGGCCAAGGCCGAGACGGCGCCCGCCGCACCGGCGCCCGAGGCGCGGCCCGCCGAGCCCCTGCGCGCTCCGGCTCCGGCCATCGACCGCGCGCCCCTCGACGCGACCTTCGCGGCGCCGCCGACCATCGCCTGCGGCTCGCAGGCGGCGCGCTTCGAGGGCGAGAAGGGCTTCGAGGTGTTCGTGACCCGGGTCGGGCGGGCGCAGGTCGAGAACCCGCTGCGCCCCCTCACGCCGGAGACGACCGAGGTGCTGCAGGTGGCGATCGGCGGCAAGCTGGCGACCGCCTACGGGCCCGACCTCTCCGCCCTCCGGCGCGGCGGTCCACCGGGCGCGATCGAGGCGCAGCTCGGGACCGCCATCCGCTGGCGGGAGACGCTGCCGCCGCTGCCCGACCCGCTGAGCATCGTCTCCGAGGACGGCCGCCCCCTCGCGCGCCTCGGCTTCCGGGAATGCACCGCGGCGCCCGCCGTGAAGGCGCCTCCGCCGGTCGCGGCCCGCAAGGAGGCGAAGCCGGCGCGCGCGGCCAAGACCCGGGAGGCCGCTCCGAAGCTCGAGGGCGAAGCGGTGCCCGCCCGAGGCCAGGCGAAGGCCGCGCCCAGGGTGCCGCCCGGTTTCAGCCTGCCGCAGGGCGCGATCGGCGAGTGAGTGCGGCGACGCACCGAGATTTCACGGGAAAACCCCCGGGCGGCGCGCGGTCGCCCCGCGAGATGCAAGGAAATCGCAACGCATGAACCCGGCGATGACGGCCGCGCAGGTGATCGCTGCCCTGGGGCTCGCGCCCCATCCCGAGGGCGGCCATTACCGCGAGACCTTCCGCGACCCCAGCGCGGTCGCGGGCCGCTCGGTCGGCACGGCGATCTACTACCTGCTCGACGTGGGTGAGGTCTCGGCCTGGCACCGGGTCGATGCCGCCGAGATCTGGCACTGGTACGCGGGCGCGCCGCTGGTGCTCACGGTCAGCCCGAACGGGCACGACGCGGCGGCCCACCATCTCGGGCCCGACCTCACCCGCAACCAGCGCCCGCAGCACGTGGTCCCGGCCGGCCACTGGCAGACCGCGACGAGTCTCGGAGCCTGGACGCTCGTCGGCTGCACCGTCGCGCCGGGCTTCGACTTCGCGGGCTTCGAGATGGCGCCGCCGGACTGGCGGCCGACGCCGCGCTGACGGCCCGGCGCCGGGGCGCCGGACCCGCATCTACCGGATCAGACGAAGTGCTGGCCGCCGTTGATGGTCAGCGTCGAGCCGTTGACGAAGCCGGCCTCGTCGCTGGCGAGGTACTCGACCGCGTGGGCGATCTCGTCGGCCTCGCCGAGGCGGCCGGTTGGGATCGTGGAGATGATCTTGTTGCGGATATCTTCCGGCACCGCCATCACCATCTCGGTGGCGATGTAGCCCGGGGCAATCACGTTCACGGTGATGCCCTTCGAGGCGCTCTCCTGTGCCAGCGCCTTGGCGAAGCCGATCACGCCGGCCTTGGCGGCCGAGTAGTTGGTCTGGCCGGCCTGGCCCTTCTGGCCGTTGATCGACGAGATGATGATGATGCGGCCGAAGTTGCGCGAGCGCATGCCGTCGATCAGCGGGCGGGTGCAGGTGAACATCGAGTCGAGGTTGGTGCGGATCACCGCCTGCCACTTCTCGAAGGTCATCTTGTGGAAGGCACCGTCGCGGGTGATGCCGGCGTTGTTGACCAGGACCTCGACGGGTCCGAGTTCGGCTTCGATCGCCTTGATGCCGGCCTCGCAGCTGGCGAGGTCGCCCACGTCGAACTTGAAGACCGGGATGCCGGTTTCGGCCTTGAAGGCGTTGGCGGCCTCGTCGTTGCCGCCGTAATTGGCGGCGACCCGGTAGCCCTTGTCCTTCAGCCGCTTCGAGATCGCCGCGCCGATGCCGCGGGTGCCGCCGGTGACGAGGGCGACGCGTCCTTGAGCCATGGTTTCCTCCGGATGTTCTTGTTGGGATTGCCGCTCAACCGGGGGCGGCGTGCCCCCGCGCGATGGGCGCATCTTGCCCATCGCGCGCGGACCGCGCACCGAATTTATTCTTGAGAACCGGTTGAAAGCGTTTCAGCGCGGGGCGGCTTGTCCCGCCCCCGCCGGGAACCGTGGGCGATCAGGGCCGCTCGAGGCACATGGCGACGCCCATGCCGCCGCCGATGCAGAGGGTGGCCAGCCCCTTCTTGGCGTCGCGCCGCTTCATCTCGTGCAGCAGGGTCACGAGGACGCGCGCGCCCGAGGCGCCGATCGGGTGGCCGATGGCGATGGCGCCGCCGTTGACGTTCACCTTGGCGTCGTCCCAGCCCATGTCCTTGTTCACCGCGAGCGCCTGGGCGGCGAAGGCCTCGTTGGCCTCGATCAGGTCGAGGTCGGAGGGCTTCCAGCCGGCCTTGTCGAGGGCCTTGCGCGAGGCCGGGATCGGGCCGGTGCCCATCACCTTCGGATCCACGCCCGCGGTCGCCCACGACTTGATCTTGGCGAGCGGTGTGAGGCCGCGCCGCTCGGCCTCGGAGGCCGACATCAGCACGATCGCCGCCGCGCCGTCGTTGAGGCCCGAGGCGTTGGCGGCCGTGACCGTGCCGTCCTTCGAGAAGGCGGGCTTGAGCTTGGCCATCGCCTCGACGGTCGCGCCGTCGCGGATGTACTCGTCGGTGTCCACGACCGTGTCGCCCTTCCGGCCCGGCACCGTGACGGGGGCGATCTCCTCCTTGAAGCGGCCCTCCTTGCGGGCGGCCTCGGCCTTGTTCTGCGAGCGGGTCGCGAACTGGTCCTGCTGCTCGCGGGTGAGCTGGAAGGCCTGGGCCACGTTCTCGGCGGTCGTGCCCATGTGGTAGCCGTTGAAGGCGTCCCAGAGCCCGTCCTTGATCATGGTGTCGACGAGCTTGACGTCGCCCATCTTCTGGCCGCCGCGGAGGTACTGCGCGTGGGGCGAGAGCGACATCGATTCCTGGCCGCCGGCCACGATCACCGTGGCGTCGCCGTTGGCGATCTGCTGCATGCCGATCGCGACGGTGCGCAGGCCGGAGCCGCAGACCTGGTTGAGCCCCCAGGCGGTGGCCTTCTCGGGGATGCCGGCCGCGATGGCGGCCTGACGGGCCGGGTTCTGGCCGGCGCCCGCGGTGAGCACCTGGCCGAAGATCACCTCGTCCACGTCGTCGGGCGAGACCTTGGCCCGCTCCAGCGCGGCCTGGATCGCCACCTTGCCGAGTTCGTGCGCGGGCACGCTGCCGAACGCGCCGCCGAACGAGCCCACCGGGGTGCGCGCCGCGCCGACGATGACGATCTCCTCGCTGCCTGCCATCTTGCGTTCTCCTCTGGCGGCCGGCGCGGCTTCAGACGTGTCCGCACTCGGGTCCGTTGATGGGATGAAGGGCCTGGGCACGGCGAAGTCAAGCCGCCCAAAGGGCCATCGCTGACGACCGGCGCGGGCCGGAAAGTTGGCTTTGCCGGCGCGTTATGCATGATTGTGCCGGGAAAGGTGCCGAATTGCGGTTTTCGACGCCGCATGAAAGCCTTACGTTCTGCAAGCGGTCGCATCGTGAAGCCGGCCGCACCGTCATGTTCGGGAGAGGCCGCAGAGATGGCGGACAGCGTCAAGGTCCATCAGACCGTCATCAAGAAGTACGCGAACAGGCGCCTTTATCACACCGGCACCTCGACCTACGTCACGCTCGAAGATCTCGCGACCATGGTGCAGAACGGCGAGGACTTCGTCGTCTACGACGCGCGCACCAGCGAGGACATCACGCGCTCGGTTCTGACGCAGATCATCTTCGAGCAGGAGAATAAGGCCGGGGCCGACAACCTGCTGCCGGTGGCCTTCCTGCGACAGCTGATCCGCTTCTACGGCGACAGCATGCGCACGATGGTACCGAGCTTCCTCGAGTTCTCGATGGCGAATTTCGCCCGCGACCAGGAAGGCCTGCGCGAGAAGTTCGGCACGGGCGGCTTCGGGACCGGCTTCGGCCCGGCCGCCTTCCAGAACGCGCTGGAGCAGCAGGTGCGCACCAACATGTCGTTCTTCGGGGACGCCATGAAGATGTTCACGGGCCTCAGCGCGGGCGCGACGCCGGGGGCTGCGCCGCCGGCCCCGCCGAAGCCCGCCAACCCTCCCGCGGCGGCGACGAGCAGCGGCGAGCTGGACGAGCTGAAGCGCCAGATGCTCGCGATGCAGGAGCGGCTCGAGGCGCTCGCGAAGAAGTAGGGAGGCGGGTGGCAGGCCAGCGCCCGCTGGATGAGGCTCCTCCCTCTCCACGCGTACGGGGAGGGGCCCGCGGCCACTCTGTCGTGTCTGTGGGTGGTGCGGGCGAAGCCGCAGCGGCGGTGAGGGGGGGCGACTCCGGACGAGCCTCTTCCGTCAAGGCCCCCTTGTCCGGCTGCCGCCTCGCTCCGGCGACGACAAGGTCGCCGAAGCCCTCTCCCGCACGGCGGGGAAAGGGGATCCGCCGGATCCGCCTGCATCCTGCCTGGGCGCGGCCCACGCAAAGGTTGACGAAACCTTAACGCTGGCTCAACGCTTGCACCTGTCGTGGCATGGTCGCGGAGGGTTGCGAGGCGATGTCCCGGATCGAACCAAGCCGGCGTCCCGGAACGGTACGACCCACCGGCGCGGAGCGGCGTGCCCCGGTCGAGACGGCGCGCGCGGTCGTTCCCGTGCCGGACGGCTCGTCCGCGGGACAGAACGGTTCAGGCTCTTGGGATCCGAGAAGCCCGGGCAGCGCGCGGCCGCAGGTCGGCTTCGTGGCGCAGCTCCTGGCGGGCGCGGACCCGACCTTGCTGCCGTCGCGGATGGAGCGGGCCCGGCGGGCCGCCTCGCTCTACGCGGAGGCGGCGCGGCGGGTCGCCTGATCCCCGTCGGGGATGCCCCCCGCGGGGGCCGCGATCCCGGCCGCGCCGGACGTCTTCCGGGCTCAGGCCTCGGCCGACTTGACCTTCAGGACCTGACGGCCGCGGTACATGCCGGTCTTCAGGTCGATGTGGTGCGGACGGCGCAGCTCGCCCGAATCCTTGTCCTCGACGTAGGTCGGCGCCTTGAGGGCGTCCGCCGAGCGGCGCATGCCGCGGCGGGA
>NZ_LSIX01000841.1:0-2200 GCF_001556475.1 Methylobacterium sp. CCH5-D2
GTATTTGCTAGGTGTGATTGGTAGCGAGGGAGGGATTTGAACCCCCGACACAAGGATTATGATTCCTCTGCTCTAACCAGCTGAGCTACCCCGCCCCAAACCGCCGTCAGCCCTGTCGGGCCGCCCGTGTCGGTGGCTGGATATAGAAAGAGGGACGCTGCGGTGTCAACGCCCTCGTTTCCCATCCAGCCGCGTCTCAGAGCTTCGTCCCGAAAATCTCGGCCACCTGCGGGATGTCCTTGTCGCCCCGCCCCGAGAGGTTCAGCACCATCAGGTGCTCGGCCGGGCGCTGGGGTGCCAGCTCGAGGATCTTGGACAGGGCGTGGGCGGGCTCGAGCGCCGGGATGATGCCCTCCAGCATCGAGCAGAGCTTGAACGCCTCCAGCGTCTCCGCATCGGTCGCCGACAGGTAGGTCACGCGGCCCATCTCGTGCAGCCATGCGTGCTCGGGGCCGATGCCCGGGTAGTCGAGGCCCGCCGAGATCGAGTGCGCGTCCGCGATCTGGCCGTCGCCGTCCATCAGCAGGTAGGTGCGGTTGCCGTGCAGCACGCCGGGCTTGCCCCCCGTGAGCGAGGCCGCGTGCAGGCCGCTCTGGACGCCGTGGCCCGCCGCCTCCACCCCGAAGATCTCGACCTCGCGGTCGTCGAGGAAGGGGTGGAACAGGCCCATCGCGTTCGAGCCGCCGCCGATGCAGGCGACGAGCGAGTCGGGCAGCCGCCCCTCCAGCGCCAGCATCTGCTGCTTGGTCTCGATGCCGATCACCGACTGGAAGTCGCGCACCATCGCCGGGTAGGGATGCGGGCCCGCGACCGTGCCGATGCAGTAGAAGGTGTCGGCGACGTTGGTCACCCAGTCGCGCAGCGCCTCGTTCATCGCGTCCTTGAGGGTCTTGGTGCCGGATTCGACCGGCACCACCTCGGCGCCCAGCATCTTCATGCGGAAGACGTTCGGGGCTTGGCGGGCCACGTCGACCGCGCCCATGTAGACCACGCATTTGAGGCCGAAGCGCGCGCAGAGCGTGGCGGTGGCCACGCCGTGCTGGCCCGCCCCCGTCTCGGCGATGATGCGCGGCTTGCCCATGCGGCGAGCCAGCAGGATCTGGCCCAACACGTTGTTCACCTTGTGGGAGCCGGTGTGGTTCAGTTCCTCGCGCTTGAAGTAGATCTTCGCGCCCTGTCCCGCGGGCGCCTTGGCGCGCAGGTGCTCGGTCAGGCGCTCGGCGTAGTAGAGCGGGCTCGGCCGGCCGATGTAGTGCGTGCCGTAGGACTCCATGTCGGCCCGGAACTCCGGGTCCGCCTTGGCCTCGGTGTAGGCCTTCTCCAGGTCGAGGATCAGCGGCATCAGGGTCTCGGCCACGAAGCGGCCGCCGAAGATGCCGAAGCGCCCGCGCTCGTCGGGGCCGGTGCGGAAGGAGTTCGGGGCGGGTGCGACGGTCACGGGGCTAGTCCTCGGGCGCGTGTCGGGCAAACGTGTACCCGTTTGCGCCTGCTTTAGACCCCTCGGGGTGCGGACGCCAAGCCGGCCGCGACGTCCCCGGGCGCGTCACCCGCCCGCACCGCGCGGATGAAGGCCGCGATCAGGCCCGGGTCCTTCACGCCGGGCGCCGTCTCGACGCCGGAGGAGACATCGACGGCGGGCGCCCGCGTACGGGCGAGCGCCTCCGCGACCGTGCTGGGGCGGAGCCCGCCGGAGAGCATCCAGCCCCGGGGCAGGGCGGTGCCCGAGAGGAGCGACCAGTCGAAGGCGAGCCCGTTGCCGCCGGGCAGGTCTCCGCCGCGCGGCGGCTTGGCGTCGAGCAGCAGGCGGTCGGCCGCGGCGTAGTCCGCCACGCGCGCGAGGTCGGCGGCCTCGCCGATGCCGAGCGCCTTCATCACCGGGCGCCCGGTCAGGCGCCGGATCGCGGCGACGCGCTCCGGGCTCTCGCGCCCGTGGAGCTGGATCAGGTCGGGGGCGACGCTCTCGACCGCCGCCGCCAGCGCGGCGTCGTCGGGATCGACCAGCAGCACCACGCGCTCGGCACGGCCGCGCACGGCGGCGGCGAGCACCCGCGCCTCCGCCCAGCCGAGATGGCGCGGACTCTTCGGGAAATGCACGAAGCCCACGAGGTCGGCGCCCGCATCGAGCGCCGCCGCCAGCGTATCGCCGGTGGAGAGCCCGCAGATTTTGACGCGCGCGCTCAACGGACGGGTCCGGCCGAGG
>NZ_LSIX01000842.1:0-1886 GCF_001556475.1 Methylobacterium sp. CCH5-D2
GTCGTCGGCACCGCCTGCCTCCCGGCCCAGCCACCGCGGCGAGGCTCGCCACGTGGTTGTGGCCGTGCAGGATCAGCTCGGCGCCGGCCCGCGCGATCATCGCCGTGAAGGCGGCCGCGTCCCGGAGTTCCCGCCCTGGCGAGGCGCCACCCGGATGGGGCGGGTGGTGGATCATCACCACCCGGCAGGGCCGGCCGGGCTCCGTCGCGAGCGCCCGCAGCAGCGCCTCGGCCGCCGCGATCTGCGCCCCGCCGAGGCGCCCGCTCGCCACGAAGGGGATGGTCGGGATCGCGGTCGAGAGGCCGACGAGGGCGAGCGGGCCACGCCGCCGCAGGTAGGGGAAGCGGCTGCCGCAGCCGCCGTCGTCGGCCGTCCAGCGGTCGCACTGGGCGAGCAGGCCCTCCAACGAGCCGCGCACGTAGGCGTCGTGGTTGCCCGGCACGAAGCTCACCGCGTCGGGCGTGCCCAGCGCCTCCAGGAAGGTGCGCGCCGTCTCCCACTCGCTCGGCAGGCCGATGTTGCAGAGGTCGCCCGTGCAGGCGACGTGGTCGGGCCTCTGCGCCCTCAGGTCCGCCACCAGGGCGGAGAGCACCGCCATGTCGTGGCTGCGCGAGCGCCCGCGCCGCCAGTTGGCGTAGCCGGTCGCGCGCTTGCCGAGCAGGTGGCGCAGGCGGGGACGCGACAGCGGCCCGACATGCGGGTCGCTGAGATGGGCGAGGCGGAAGGGCGTGGGATCCGGCATCGCCCCCGCGCATCGCGGCTCCGGGCGCGCGCGTCAAGCCGCCCCGGCGCGAACCCGTGACGAAGGCGGCGAGGCCGCCGCGGCGCCCGGCCGGAGGACGGGCCGGAGGACGGGCCGGAGGGCCGGCATCGTCCAGGACCCGCGCGGCCGCACAACCCAGGGTCGGTTGCGCGGCCGCGCGCGGCGGGGATAGATGCACCCCCGGTGCCCGCCTCCTCAGTTCCGGCGCAAAGCTCCGGTGAAAGCCCGGCTCGCCGTCCCGGCCTCGCCCCCTAGCCATCCGTCCGCGCCCGCGCGGCGGGTTTCCGGAAGCGAAGATGAGCCTCCTCAAACGCATCAGCCGGCTACCGGCCGTCCAGGAAGGGCTGGGCGCGCTCGCCGCCGCCTATCTGGGCCTCGTGCGGCGCACCAACCGGTTCACGGTCGAGTCCGCGGGGGGCGATGCCTGGATCGACCGGCACAGCCCCTTCATCGCCGGCATGTGGCACGGCCAGCACATCATGGTGCCGTTCGCCCGGCGGCCGCAGGACCGCATCGCCACGATCATCTCGCGCAACCCCGACGGCAACATCAACACGATCGCGCTGACCCGGATGGGCGTGCGGGTGATCCGCGCCTCGGGGGCCCGCGGCCGGGTGGTGCGCGACGCGCGCGCCAAGGGCGGGGCCGAGGGCCTGCGCGCCATGCTGAAGGCGCTGAAAGCCGGCGAGACCGTCGCCTTCAGCGCCGACGTGCCGAAGGTCTCGCGCCGGGCGGATGCCGGCATCCTCACGCTCGCCCGCTTCTCCGGCCGGCCGATCGTACCGGTCGCCGTGGTGACGAGCCGCCATATCCGCTTCAACTCCTGGGACCGGGCCTGCCTCGGCCTGCCCTTCGGCCGGGGGGCCGTGGTGTTCGGCGAGGCGATCCACGTGCCGCGCGAGGTCGAGGCGGAGGCGTTCGAGCGGCTGCGCCAGCGGCTCGAGGCCGAGATGAACCGGGTGCACGACCGGGCCTACGCCCTCGTCGGGCGACCGGACCGGGTGGGCGCGAACTGGCTCGGCGTGCCGGCCGACGGGACGGCGGGACGTTCGGCCGGGAGCCTCGCGTGAGGGCGCCGCCCCTCACCCTGCCGCTGCGGGCCTACCGGGTCGGCCTGCGGCTC
>NZ_LSIX01000843.1:0-716 GCF_001556475.1 Methylobacterium sp. CCH5-D2
GGCGAGCAGGGGGGCGTGCGCCTCCTCGTGGACCTCGCGCCGGGGCGGCTGCGCGAGCATCTCGCCCGCAGGCGGGCGCTCAGCGGGCGCACCGGCTGCGGCGTCTGCGGGGTCGAGGACCTCGCCTCGCTGCCGGTCGCGGACATGCGGGCGGCGCCCGCCATCCGCGTCACCGTCGCGGCGATCGAGCGGGCGCTCTCGGCGCTCTCCGAGGCGCAGGTCCTGAACCACGAGACCCGCGCGGTGCACGCCGCCGCCTGGGCGGATCTCGACGGCGCGCTCGTCGCGGTGCGCGAGGATGTCGGCCGCCACAACGCGCTGGACAAGCTGATCGGCGCGCTGATGCGCTCCGGCCGCGACCCGGCGACGGGCTTCGCGGTGATCACCAGCCGCTGCTCGTTCGAGATGGTGGAGAAGGCCGCGCGCCTCGGCGCCGCCGTGATCGTGGCGATCTCGGCCCCGACCTCCCTGGCGCTCGCGCGCGCCCGCGGTCACGACATGACGCTCTGCGCGATCGCGCGCTCGGACACGCTGACGGTGTTCTGCGGCGGCGAGCGGCTGGTGATGCCGGGCTGATACCGTTTCCGGTCGATGGGTGCGGCCGTGTGGGATGAACCGCGCCGCGCCCCCTCTCCCATAGGGCAGGGCGATCGCATATGGCGGGGTCGTCTCCGAGATCGCCACTGGAACCGCGCCGCGCCCCCTCTCCCATAGGG
>NZ_LSIX01000844.1:0-9651 GCF_001556475.1 Methylobacterium sp. CCH5-D2
GGGCAGAGCCCTGCAATCGGGCCCCGCCTGCCGGCGCCCTCGGGCGCCGAAAGGGTCTCAGGCCCTCCAAAATCCAGTTACCTCACGGCGAGGCGGCGGCGATGCGGGCGGCGGTCGCCCGCAGGGTGTCCTCGTCGCTGTTGCCGCTGAGGGCGTAGGCCGACCGGCCGGAGTTCCAGTAGACCGTCGTGCCGTCGCCGGCCTGGGCGATCTCGTTCAGCGGGCCGTTGCCGCGCCGATGCGTCGCGAAGAGCGAGATCTCGCCGAGGCCGCCCGCATCCGCGACGATCTCCACGCCGGTGCCGTGGCGGGCCGGGAAGATCTGCACGTCGCGCACCGTCCAGCTCTCCGGCAGGCTGGGCAACTGGATGCCGGTCGCGGCCTCGATCGCGGCACGGTCGTAGGCTCCATTGCCGTGCTGCGAGGCGATGCGGGCGCGCATCTGCGTCACCTGCCGGGCCTGCTGGGCGTCCTCGATCAGGGTCGGGTCGACCGGGGCGGCGATGGTGCCGGGGACGCCGAAGCGGCCGACCTCGTCGTGGGCGAGCCAGCCGGCGCCGACCATCACGGCGATCGCGGCCGCCCGCTTCAGCCGGGCGCCGACCCGGCGCCAGCGCATGGAGCGATCGAGGCGGCGCGCGACCTGCCGGTTGCGCTCGGGGCCGGGGCCCGGCTGGAGCGCGAAGGCGGCCCGCAGGGCGTCGCGGTCGTGCAACTCGGCCATCACCCGCGCCGCAGTCTCCGGGTTCTCGGCGAGGTGCGCCTCCACGTCGAGGCGGCGCATCATGTCGAGCTGGCCGTCGATGTAGGCGGTGAGATCGCCGTCTGTGATCGGGTCGATCATCGGGGTCGTCCTGTCGTCTCGGACTTCTGTCGTCGCGGCCTCCGTCAGGTCGCGGGCGGTGTCAGGATGGCGCGCGGTCCTACCAACCACGTAGGGCGCGGCGGGAGAACGGCTCCGGTGCCGGGGCGTTCTCCGGCTCGGGCCGGCCGTCGCGCGCGACGAGGCGCAGCGGCGTGCGCTCCACCGGGCGCGGGCGCGTGCTGGAGCCGCCCTCCTGGCCCTTGCGGGCGCCCTCCTCGAAGGCCCGCAGCGCCGCCCGGCCGCGACCGAGCCGCGACATCAGCGTGCCGATCGGGATGCCGAGCACGGCCGCGGCATCCGCGTATGCCATGCCCTCGATCGTGACGAGGTGGAGCGCGGCGCGCTGCTCCTCCGGCAGGGTGAGGAAGGCCTCGCGGATCTGGGCGAGGCGCACCTGCCCCTCCTGGGCCGGAGGCGCCATCTCGTCGCTCATCTGCACCAGGGCGTCGGCGTGGCGCAGCTCCACCTGCTTGCGGCGCTGGTCGTCGATGAAGACGTTGTGCAGCACCGTCATCATCCAGGTGCGCAGGTTCGTGTTCGGCCGCAGGCTGTTCTGCGATTCGAGGGCGCGCACCAGGGTGTCGTGCACGAGATCGTCGGCCCGGAGGGTGTCGCGGGTGAGCGACCGGGCGTAGCGCCGCAGGGGCACCAGCAGATCGACGATGTCGGGACGCTTCATCTTGTCGAGGCTCATACGGTTTGAACGTCGGACCCCGCGCGCGTAATCCCGCCCGCGCCGGCCGGAATGCCCCGGCGGTGTCCTGGCGCACGCGACGAGCCTGAGGCGCGTCCCGGCGTGGGCGCCACCGCCTGCCGGGCCGGGTTACTGGTAGGCGGATTCGAGGTCGAGGCTGCAGGAGCGCCCGATCTTGTCGTAGTGCTCGCCGAGCCACGCCTCGGCCGCCCGGCGGCCCTTGTCGCGCAGGCGCAGGAACACCCGCCAGCGGGCGTCGAGCTTCGAGGCGGCGTTGTAATCCTCCAACGCGTCGGTGCCGTCGATGCGGTGGACCAGCACGCGCTGGTACTGGCCCTGGCCGAGCACGCCCTCCTCGATCAGCCCGTCCACGAAGTCGATCGCGCGCAGTTCCCGCATCAGGTTGGCGTTGAACGTGATCTCGTTGAGCCGGTCCTGGATCTCGCGCTCGGTGCGGGGCGTCTCGCGCCGCTCCACCGGGTTGATCTGCACGAGCAGGATGTCGCGGGTCTGGGCGCCGCGGTGCAGCGGGTAGAGCGGCGGGTTGCCGAGGTAACCGCCGTCCCAGTAGGGCACGCCGTCGATCTCCACCGCCTGGAACACGGTCGGCAGGCAGGCCGAGGCCATCAGGTGATCGACGGTCAGCCGCTCGCGCTCGAACACCGCGAGCTTGCCGGTCCAGACGTTGGTGGCCGAGACGTAGATGCCGGCGGTCTCGGCCTCGCGCAGACGCTCGAAATCCACCTGGGCGGCCAGCGCCTTGCGCAGCGGGTTGATGTTGAGCGGGTTGGACACGTAGGGACTCGGCGTCAGCGCCTTGGTCCAGAACTCGGCGACCGGGTTGCCCTTCCAGAGGCCGAGGAGGTTGCTGACGAAGCTGCGGGTGGCGGGGCCGAGATCGCCGTCGAGGCTGACCTCGCGCCAGAATCGCTCCAGCCCCTCGCGGGCGCCCTCCGGGCCGCCCTTCAGCCAGCCGTCCACCAGCACGACGCCGTTCATCGCGCCCGCGCTCGCGCCCGTCACCGCCTCGAAGCCGAGACGCCCGTCCTCGATCAGGTGGTCGAGGACACCCCAGGTGAAGGCGCCGTGCGCGCCGCCCCCCTGGAGCGCCAGGGCGACGTTCTTCTCCGCCCTGGGGCCGGCCAGGATCTGCCGAGGCGGGTGGCTGGTCTCGACCGCGTCTCCGACCGGGACGGCGACGTCCGCGCTCGGGACGGCGGTTGCGGGATTGGCGGGTTCGGACCCGTGAGGATGCTCGCTCATCATGTCCTCGAACATGGGATGTTGCGCTGCAGTTACAAATGTTGCGCCGCAGCGGGCGACGGCAAGGCCGCGCATGTCCGGTCATGACCGGTACGGTCGAACGGCGGAACGGGCCCGAGGATCCGACCGAAATTCCGCGCGCCGTGCGCGATCGCATGGCACCGCGGCGCGGCGCGACCTCGACATCCGTGCGCGGATGCGACATGAGACCCGCGAAAAGGGCACGTTCTGCACTCCGTACGGTGGTGTGGCTTGACGTTGCGGCGGATCGACCGCAGCTAAACCTCTCCGTGCGCGGTCCGCGCGCGACCCGAATCGTACCTGAAGACAGACGCGACGGCAGCGGGCGGCCCGGGTCCGTGAGGACCCGCCCCGACGCGCCCGAGGCCTTGAAGCGAAGGTCCCCCGATGGAAGCCATGGAAGCCGAGACCCGCCCCGCGAACCCGCTGGCCGGCGCAGGGCCGGAGATCGCCGGACCAAGCCCCCGCCACCGCACCGCCGGCGTGCAGGTCGGCCAGGGCGAGGGCGCGGTCACGGTCGGCGGCGGCGCGCCGATCGTCGTCCAGTCGATGACCAACACCGACACGGCCGACATCGACGCCACGGTGGCGCAGGTGGCCCAGCTCGCCCGCGCGGGCTCGGAACTGGTGCGCATCACCGTCGACCGCGACGAGGCGGCGGCGGCCGTGCCGAAGATCCGCGAGCGCCTGGACCGCATCGGCGTCCACGTGCCGCTGGTAGGTGACTTCCACTACATCGGCCACAAGCTCCTCTCCGACCACCCGGCCTGCGCGGAGGCTCTGGCCAAGTACCGGATCAACCCCGGCAACGTCGGCTTCAAGGAGAAGAAGGACACCCAGTTCTCCACCATCATCGAGCAGGCGATCCGCTACGGGAAGACCGTGCGCATCGGCGCCAACTGGGGCTCGCTCGACGGCGAACTCCTCACCCACCTGATGGACGAGAACGCGAAGTCGCCTCGCCCGATCGACGCGCGCGCCGTGATGCGCGAGGCGATGGTGCAGTCGGCGCTCTCCTCCGCGCAGCGCGCCGAGGATCTGGGCCTGCCGAAGGACCGTATCATCCTCTCGGCCAAGGTCTCGGCGGTCCAGGACCTGATCGCGGTCTACCGCGAGGTGGCCCGCCGCTCGGACTACGCCATCCATCTCGGCCTCACCGAGGCGGGCATGGGCACGAAGGGCGTCGTGGCGGCGTCGGCCGCGATCGGCGTGCTCCTGCAGGAGGGCATCGGCGACACGATCCGCTACTCGCTGACGCCGGAGCCCGGCGGCGACCGCACGGTCGAGGTCAAGGTCGCGCAGGAACTGCTGCAGACCATGGGCTTCCGCACCTTCGTGCCGCTGGTGGCCGCCTGCCCGGGCTGCGGCCGCACCACCTCGACCACCTTCCAGGAGCTCGCCCGCGACATCCAGAACTGGATCGCGCGCTCGATGCCGGAATGGAAGAAGACCTATCCGGGCGTCGAGGGCCTCAACGTCGCGGTGATGGGCTGCATCGTGAACGGCCCGGGCGAGTCGAAGCACGCCGATATCGGCATCTCGTTGCCCGGCACCGGCGAGAGCCCGAGCGCCCCGGTCTTCATCGACGGCAAGAAGGCGACGACCCTGCGCGGCGCCAACCTCGCCAAGGACTTCGAGACCCTGGTGACCGACTACATCGAGCGCCGCTTCGGCCAGGGTGCCCGCGACGCGGCCGAGTAAGCCGTGATTCCGAAGGGCCGGAGGTCCTTCGGCGGTGTCCCCGGGCTCGGTTTCGCTTAGGCCTCCGCCCGCGGGCGCGGCACCGGCATTCGGCCTGCCCGGGGATGAGCCGCCTCGAAGGCGCTCATCAGCCGGGCGGCATCGACCCTGGTGTAGAGCTGCGTCGTCGAGAGCGAGGCGTGACCGAGCAGTTCCTGGATCGCGCGCAACTCGCCCTGGCGGGCCAGGAGGTGCGTGGCGAAGGAGTGGCGCAGCGCGTGGGGCGTGGCGCTCTGCGGGAGCCCGAGCGCGCCGCGGGCGCGGGCCACCACGTACTGGATGACCCGGGCCGAGAGCGGCCCGCCGCGGGCGCCCACGAAGAGCGGCCCCTCCGCGGGTAGAGGGTGCGGGCAGGCGGCGACGTAGCCCGCCACCGCTTCGGCCACCACCGGCAGCACCGGCACCATGCGCTGCTTGCCGCCCTTGCCGAGCACGGTCACGGCGTCGATGCCCGGCAGCGGCGCGTCCTCGCGCCGGATGCCCAGGGCCTCCGAGATGCGCAGGCCCGCCCCGTAGAGCAGCGCCAGCACGGCGGCGTCGCGCGCCAGGATCCAGGGCTCGCGGTCCTCGCCCGCGCGAAGCTCCGGATCGGTCAGCGCCTTCGCGGCGGCGACCGGCAGCGGGCGCGGCAGGCGCCGCTCCACCTTCGGCGAGCGCACGGCACCGAGCGCGGCGACGACGCCGTGCCCCTCGCGCTCCAAGTGGCGGGCGAAGGAGCGCAGGCCCGCGAGCATGCGCATCAGCGAGCGCCCGCCGACCTCGTCCGCCCGGCGCGCCGCCATGAAGCCGCGGATGTCGCGAGGCTTGAGCGCGACGAGGCCAGCGATGCTCGGGGTGCCGCCGCGCCGCTCCAGATGGATCAGGAACTGGCGCAGGTCGCGGCTGTAGGCCTCGACGGTGTTGTCCGCCATGCGGCGCTCCTGCGCGAGCGCGACGCGCCAGCCGCGGATCGCGGCGCGCAACTCCGGATCGGCCGGCAGCCGCTCGATCTCGGTCAGCGGGAGGGCAGGGGGCATCGGGCTCTCGACAGGATCGCGCGGGCGAGCCCGCAACTCCAGGCCGAGGACCGTTGAGGCCCGGTTAACGCGGCAAGGACCGGCTCGCGTCGATGCAGTCATGCGGACTTGCGGCTCGAGGACTTGCCGCCCGTGGATCTGCAACCCATCGCTCGCACGGACGTTGAGACCGCACAGCGAGAGCAGTCTTTCCGAAGGCGTGCAATGAGCATCTTCCAGATCAAGCAGAAGTCGAACGGCGCCGTTCTTTGGACGGGTTCGGCCGCCGACGAGCAGACCGCCCTCGACGCCATGGCGCGTGAGGCGGGGTACCGCGATTTCTCAGCCCTGCCGGACACGCTGCGCGCAGCCGGCATCGAGGCGGCGAAGCTCGACCTCATTTCTTAAGGACGTGCACGATGCCGCCGCGCCCAACCGTGCGGCGGACCGTCTCGACAGGTCCTAGGCTGGCGCCGCGTCCCCGCGGCGCTCCCACCAAGCCGCCCGCTCCGCGATGAGCACGGCCGTGCGGGCCATGGCCCCAGGTTCGGACAGGGCGCCGATCCGTCGCGGATCGAGCGCGAGGCCGGCCGCGACGAGCCCAGGCCAACGAGAGGCTTCCGGCCAGCCCTCATGCACGACGGCCGCGCCGATTCGGCCGAGCCCGTGCGCCTTCTCGACCTGCTCGCCGTAGGCCCGCTCTTCGGGCAGGCAGACAAAGCGTTTTCCGCGGGCGGCCACTGCCGCCACGACCCCGTCGCCAGCGCCTCCCACCACCAGGGTCGCGCGCGCGATCCAGGGCTCCACATCGGCCACCCAGCCGTGAAGATGCAGGTTCGCCGGAACCGCCGCCGCGCCCGTCACGGGCCCGAGCACGTGCCAGTCCCGCTCCGGTAATGCCCGCGCGGCTGCGGCCAGATCGGCGAGGGTGCCGCCCGCTCCGCCGCGGCCGAACACCACGGCGATTGAGCCGTCGTCCCCGCTGGGAGCGGCGAGTGCCGGTCCGAGGAGGCCGGCATAATGGGTCTTGGCCCTCACCCAATCGGGGGTCGCCGCGCTCTCCAGGATCTCCGGAAAGGGGGCGATCAACCGGTCGGCGCTGCGGAAGGCCTCCAGATGCGGCAGGTCGGTGCGCGTGCCCGCGAGTCGCACCACCAGGGTCGGCAGCGACAACAGCCGGGCGAACAGGGCCACCTCGCAGGAGACGTCCACCACGAGGAGTGCCGGGTCGGCCTCCGCCGCCCAGGTGGCGATGCGGGCCATCCGGGCGCGCAGGCCCGAATGGGCGAGCGGTGCGTAGTGGAAGCTCGTGGGTCGCTCGACCTCGCCGTCCCGCCCGTCGAAGCCGTCCGCGAGCCGGTCGTCGGGCAGGTCGATCACGGGACCCGGCGCACCGGCGGTGTCGAGGCCCGCGAAGGTGCCGAGGAGTGCGCAGGGGCGATCGAGCCTGGCGGCGACCGCGCAGGCCCGGTGCAAGTGCCCGGCGCCCTGATGGTGGACATAGTAGCCGATGGGGCGCGTCATTGGGGGATCCGAAGGGCGTGATCCGGGCGGGCTGGACGGTTTACCGCGTGATGCGCGGGTTCCCACACCCTTGGCGGCAGAGGGAGCGCGGCGCGGTTCGGGCTCACTGACTCGGGATCGGTCCGGCGTCCGGTGTACGGATCATGCCGAACGCACCGCCGATTGCGACGCCTGGACTCCGAAGTCCCCGAGCGACAGCGCTACGCGGCCGCCCGGAGCGTGCGGGCGATCCGCTCCAGATCGGCCAGGGCCGCGTCGAGGGCGACGAAGCGCGCGGGCGGCGCCGCGGCCTCGAGTTGGGCGTGGACGCGCTCCACGTAGGCGATGTCGTTCGGGCAGCTCCCGTCCGCGATCTCGGTCTCGATGGCAGCCACCGTCTCCGCCGGAAGGCCGAAGCCGATGCAGACGGTGCGGCGGGCGGCCTCGCCGCGGCGCCAAGCCCGGCGCAGCGCGGCGCGGCGCTCGATCAGCGTGAGCCAGTGCGCGGCCTCGGGCAGCTCGTAGGGGCCGCCGCTCGCCGCCGCGTCCTCGCGGCGCGCCATCTCGGTCGCCATGCCGCCGCTGACCCGGCCCTCGCGGCGGCCAGAGACGTGGACCGCGACGGCGGGGCAGTGGCGCAGGCGCGCGCCCTGCCGGGTGAGGCGGGCCACCAGCGCGTTGTCCTCGCCGCAGGGCAGGGCGGGCAGGCCGCCGACCGCGCGGTAGAGGTCGGCCCGCAGTGCGAGGCTCGCCGCCGTGTGGTCGCCGTGGCGCGGGGCCGGATCGTGGGGCGGCGGGTCGATCAGGTCTTCGAGCGCGCGCACGCCCGACCAGTAGCGCTCTATCCGGGCGTGCAACTCGGCCAGCGCCGGCGGCACCGCGCTCTCGGCATCGATGACGAGGCGGCCGCCGACCACGTCCGACGTCCTAAGGGCGGCGCGGTTGGCGGCGAGCCAGTCCGGCGGCAGCCAGGCATCCGCGTCGGTGGTGAGCAGCACCCCGTCGGGGTGGCCCTCGGCCGCGAGCCAGTCGGCGCCGGCCTCCAGCGCCATCCGGCGGGCTGTGCCGACATGGGCGTCGGGCGCCGGGATCGTCGCCTCGACCGTGCGCACGGCGAGCGTCGGTAGCGCAACGGCGAGTTCGCGCACGATCCCCGGTGTGCCGTCGTCGCAGTTGTTGGCCAGCACCACGACGCGCAGCGGCGCGGTCTCGGTGAGCCCCGACTGCGCGGCGAGCGAGCGCAGCAGGCGCGGCAGCCGCTCGGCCTCGTTGCGGGCGGGGATGCAGACGACGGCGCTCACGGGATCACTCCGCCGCGCTGAGGATGAGCCGCGGCGCGGCCTGCTCGGCCAGCATCTCGGCATAGACCGCCTCGTAGCGCGCGGTCATCACGGCGGCGTCGAAATGCGCCTCCACCCGGTCGCGGCAGGCGCGGCGGCTCAACGTCGCCGCGCCCCGGATCGCGCGGGCGAGGTCGCTCGCGTCGTCCGCGTCGGCGAGGCGTCCGCAGGACGCGTCGAGGATCTCCGGCATGGCGCCCCGGCGGAAGGCCGCGACCGGCGTGCCGCAGGCGATGGCCTCTGCCACCACGAGGCCGAAGGGTTCCTCCCAGCGCGGCGTCACCACCGCCACCCGGGCGCGGCCGAGATGGGCCGCGAGGTCGTGGTGCGAGAGATGGCCGAGATGCTGCAGGTCGGGTCCGAGCCGCGGCGCGATCTCGCTCTCCCAGTAGGCCGGGTTGAGCTTCGGCCCGGCGAAGACGAGGCGGAAGCCGGCCTCGCGGGCGGCGTCGATGGCCAGATGCAGGCCCTTCTCGGGGACGATGCGGCCGAACCAGAAGGCGTAGGCCTGCGGGTCGGGATCGGCGCTGTAGGGGAAGGTGGTGAGATCGATGCCGTTCGGCACCACGTCGAGCCCGGGAATGAGGTCGGTCCACTCGCGCGCCAGCGTCTGCGAGACCGCGAGGTAGCGCATGTCCGGCCGTGCCGCCTCGATCCCGCCGACGAGGGAGTCGAAGGGCGGCGTGTGCAGCACCGTAACCCAAGGAATGTCGAAGAGGCCGCTCTCCCGCAGGGGCAGGGCGTGCAGGGAATTGTTGTGCACGAGGTCGAAGCCGCCCGCCGCCACCGCGTCGAGGATCCCGCGGTAGGCCGCGTGCTCGGCGGCCTCGATTGCGGCCCAGCGCTCGGCATCGCCCAGATCCTCGCCGGTCGGCGGGCAGACGACGGTGGCGAGGTCCGGGTCGGACCCTTCCGAGGCGAACAGCGTGACGTCGTGCCCGCGGCGCCGGAGTTCCCGCGTCATCAGGTGGGTGTGCATCTCCAGGCCGCCCGCGTAGGGCTGGCCGATCGGATACTTGAGATGGGCGATGACAGCGATCTTCACGCGGCGAACCGTGGTTTGAGGTTGCAGCAGTTCGGGAGAATGCTGGACCGGGGCGCCTCGGGAGCCCCGGTGACTGAGCCGCATGGAACCCTATCGGCAATGAAGGTTCGCTGAACCGCCGCGCGGGCCAGGATTAAAAATACGAAAGCGGCGGGGGAGGATGTCATCCGCCCCCGCCGCCAGCC
>NZ_LSIX01000845.1:0-15875 GCF_001556475.1 Methylobacterium sp. CCH5-D2
CCGCCGTGAAGGTTTGCCACGCCGCATCGAGCGCGGGCGGGCGGCGCTCGCCGCGGGCGCCGGCCGGCTGGACGGCTGGGCGCTGCGGGCGCGCCTCCGGCCAGCTCCCGGTCAGCAGGTAGGTCGCGCCGGCCCGGTAGGCGTCGAAGGACCACCACAGGCCGCTGAGCGCGAGGACGGCGTAGACCGGGATCAGCCACGTGCCGACGACCGCGTGGAGCGACCACCAGCGCGCGCGTCCGGGGCGGGCGAGCGCCGGCCTCAGCCAGACCCGCCAGGTGTGCAGCCTCGGCCAGCGCAGGTAGAGGCCGGTCCCCAGGAAGACGAGGAGCGCGACGGCGCAGAGGCCCGTGACGGTGCGGCCCCAGCCGCGCCCGCCGCCGGGCATGAGCAGCCAGCGGTGCAGATCCCGGATCGTCTCGAAGGTCGCCTCGCCCGCGACGGTGCCCCGGTCGGCGCCGTCGTAAGGGTCGACGTAGCGCGCGGGCGGGTGCTCGCCCGGTCCGGTGCCGGCGAAGCGCACCCGCACCGCCCGGTCCGGATCCCCCGGGATGCCGAGACCCGCGACCCGCAGTCCCGGATGCTGCGCCTCGATCCGGGCGACGAGCGCCCCCGGACCGAGCCGGACCCGTTCGCCGGACTCGACCGCGAGGGCGCGCGCGTTGAGGCCATCGAGAACGGCCTCCTCGTAGCTCATCAGCGCGCCGGTGACGCCCACGAGTGCCAGGACCAGCCCGGCGGTCAAGCCGAGCGCCCAGTGGATGCGGAACAGGATCGTGCGGAGCGACGGTTGCAGCGGCAAGTGCGGTGTCCCGGCGGGTGTTCGCGCGGCACGGCGCCCTGCGACGGGACCGTTCGGCGGCAGTCCGACCTATTGACCGGCACGCAGTGCGGTCAAGACCGCATTCGCTGCGATGTCTGAAATAGAGATCCCTGGTTTTTATCGATTCTAAGCTGGACGACATCGCGCCTGGATATCGATACCCTTCGGAAATGGTCCGGGCCACTTCGAGGCCGGTGTCGCTGGTCCCGCGAACCTCCGGCCCGCGGCGCGGGGCGCCGCGATGGGCGCCTCATCGGGCGCCCGCGGCCTCGCCCACGGTGTCGGCCATGCGGGCCTCGCGCCGCCCGAGCGGCTCGGGCCGGCCTCGGGTGGTGTCGTGGGCGGTCTGGTGCTCCATCTCGGCGTTCACCTCCGCGCCGATCAGCACGATGATGGTCGAGATCCAGATCCAGGTCATGAAGCCGATGGCGGCGCCGAGCGACCCGTAGGTCTTGTTGTACGAGCCGAAATTCGCGACGTACCAGGAGAACAGCAGCGAGCCGGCGAGCCAGAGGAAGCTCGCGAGCGCGCTGCCCCAGGTCACCCAGCGCCAGCGCGGCGCGTCGCGGCTCGGACCGAAGCGGTAGAGCACCGCGAGCCCCAGCAGCACCACGACGAACAGGGCCGGCCAGCGCAGCAGCGCGACGTACCACGCGTCGCTGCTCAGCCCGACGGTGTTGAACACGATCGGCAGCACCACGATGCCGCCGAGCGCCAGCACGATGAACAGCAGCGCACCCGCCGTGAAGCAGAGCGAGACGAGGTTGAGCTTGAAGAAGTTCCGCTTCTCCCGCTCCTCGTAGACGATGTTGAGCGCGTCGAAGACGCTCTTCATGCCCCCGTTGGCGCTCCAGAGCGAGAGCAGGATGCCGGTGAGCACGGTGAGCCCGAGCTTGCTGTCGCCGGCCTCGGTGAGCCGCCGGACCTGATCACCCACGATCTCGACCGCCCCGGAGGGCAGCACCCCCTGCAGGCTCTCCAGGTGCCGGCTGATCTCGGCGGGGTCGGCGAACAGCCCGTAGAGCGAGACCAGCGCCGCCACCGCCGGGAAGATCGCCAGCAGGACGTAGAAGGTCACGCCCGCCGCCACCGAGACCAAGCGGTTCTCCGAGACGTCGTGGAAGACCCGCAGGCCGATGTCCTTCCAGCCGGCCGCCGGGATCTCCGAGGGGGTGCGCGCCTGCCGCCCGCGGTGCGCCTCCCGCTTCGAGACCTGCTCCGCCTCCCGGCCCGCGTGCGAGCCCGAGGTCTCGCGGGCGGGCTCGGAGGATCCGGCGCGCGCCGGCGCCGCGGAGGTGTCCCTCCCCGAGCCGCGCCGCCGCGGCAGGGCGACGAGGCCGATCAGCGCCGCCGAGAGGGCGATCGTCCAGAGCGCGCCGCCTCCGTCGGTCCGGGCGGCGGGTTCGGCTTCGGCCGGCATCGGCGCTTCTCCTGGCATTCCACTGGCATCCTGGTCGGGGCGACCACGCGGACAACCGAGCGTTGTGCGTTCCGGTTTCATTCCCGGGCCGGCGTGCCGTCCGGCACGCCGTTGCGGCGCGCGACAAGCTAAGGCGTTCGGGGACGATGCGGATTTTCTTTTCCCGCAACCGTTCCAGCCGCCGCCGCGACGTTTAAGGAAGAGGGCCGGATGCCGCCGGCCCACGCCCCGTGCCTCGAGAGGAGACCTGAACCCGGTGCCGCACGCGACCGAGCTCATCGCCATCATCGCCCTCGGGCTCGTCCTCGCCTTCCTGTGCGGGATGCTGGCCCAGCGCCTGCGGCTGCCGCCGCTGGTCGGCTACCTGCTGGCGGGCGTGCTGGTCGGCCCCTACACGCCGGGCTTCGTCGGTAACAGCGAGCTCGCGGGCCAGCTCGCCGAGATCGGCGTGATCCTGCTGATGTTCGGCGTCGGCCTGCACTTCTCGATCGGCGACCTGATGGCGGTGCGCGCCATCGCGCTGCCGGGCGCGATCGTGCAGATCGCGGTGGCGACCGCGATGGGCGGTGGGTTGGCCCTGCTCTGGGGCTGGGGCATCGGGGCCGGGCTCGTCTTCGGCCTCGCGCTCTCGGTGGCCTCCACGGTCGTGCTGCTGCGGGCCCTGGAGGAGCGCGGCCTCCTCGACAGCGACAAGGGCCGGATCGCGGTGGGCTGGCTCATCGTCGAGGACCTGGCGATGGTGCTGGCGCTGGTGCTGCTGCCCGCGCTCGCTCCCTCGCTCGGCGGCAAGGCCGAGGAGCAGAGCCACGGGGCCGCGCACGCGCTGGCGGACTTCGTCGGCGGCCTCGTCGGATCGGGCCTTGCCGACAGCATCTGGCTGACGCTGGGCCTGACGCTCGCCAAGGTCGCGCTGTTCGTGGCGCTGATGCTCGTCGTCGGTCGCCGCTTCGTGCCCTGGCTGCTCGATCAGGCGGCGCGCACCGGCTCGCGCGAACTGTTCACGCTCTGCGTGCTGGCGCTCGCGCTCGGCCTCGCCTTCGGCTCGGCGGAGCTGTTCGGCGTCTCCTTCGCGCTCGGCGCCTTCTTCGCCGGCATGGTGCTCGCCGAATCCGATCTCAGCCATCAGGCCGCGGCCGATTCCCTGCCCCTGCAGGACGCCTTCGCGGTGCTGTTCTTCGTCTCGGTCGGCATGCTGTTCGACCCCTTCATCCTGATCCGCGAGCCGCTCTCCGTGCTGGCGGTGCTCGGCGTGATCATGCTGGGCAAGTCGCTCGCGGCCGTGGCAATCGTCCTCGTCTTCAAGCACCCGGTCGGCACCGCCCTCACCATCGCGGCGAGCCTCGCGCAGATCGGCGAGTTCTCCTTCATCCTCGTCACGCTCGGGCTCTCGCTGAAGCTGCTGCCGACGGAGGGCCGCGACCTGATCCTCGGCGGCGCGCTGCTCTCCATCACCCTGAACCCGCTGGCCTTCGCGCTCGCCGCGCGCGTCGAGGCGTGGCTCGCCGACCGGCCGGACCTCGCCCGCCGCTTCGAGCGGGGCGGGGCCGACACGGTGTCGGTGACGGGCGAGACCAAGGCGCCGCGCCGCCACGCCGTCGTCGTCGGCTACGGCCGGGTCGGCAGCAGCATCGGCAAGGCGCTGGAGACCTGGGACCTGCCCTTCGTGGTGATCGACCGCGACCGGCGCCGGGTGCTGGAGCTGCGCGAGGCCGGCATCGAGGCGGTCTACGGCGACGCGCTGGCCCCGGGCATCCTGGAGGCGGCGGGCATCGGCCAGGCCCGGCTCCTCGTGAGCGCGACGCCCGATTCGCATCAGGCCCGCCGCCTCGTGGAACTCGCCCGCGAGGCGAACCCGCGCATCGATACCCTGATCCGCACCCACAGCGACGCCGAGCGCCGCCGCCTGGAGGAGGAGAAGGTCGGCCTCGTGCTGATGGGCGAGCGGGAACTCGCCTTCGGGATGACGTTCTACGCGCTGCGCAGCCTCGGCCTGAAGGACGGTGAGGCCCGCCTCTTCGTGGACGCCGCCCGCGCCGAGAGCCGGGCCGAGGCGCCGACCGAGACCGAGATCGAGCAGAGCACGCCGGAACTGCGCCCGCACAAGGCGGAGGTGGCGGAAGGGTAGGTGCCGCGCGCTCAGGAGGGCTCAGGGCAGGGACCGAGTTCCGCGTCGCAGACCGCGATGATCTCCTGCATGCGGTCGTGCACCGTTTGCCAGATCATGCGCGGCGAGACGTTGTCGTAGGCGTGCCGGTCGACATTCCCGGCATCGGCCACCTGCCGCCAGGGGATATGCGGATGGCGGTCGACGACGGCCGGATCGAGCCGGCGGCTGGCTTCCGAGACGATCTCCAGGCAGCGGACGACAGCGTAGAGCGTGCGCCGGTCGGCCTCGAAGGCCGCGACGGACATATCGCCCACGAAGGTGAGCGCCGTCGCGGCGTTCTCGCGGATGTCGACCAGGGCGCGCCGGCCCCGTTCAGAACGCATCGATGACGTCCCGTAGCGCGTGCGGACGCACCTCGGCCTTCAGGGCTGCACGGTTGGCGACATCGACCCGCCGCGGATACAGGCCCTCGATGAACTGCACGACGGCAACGTAGGCGTAGACGTCCCGAACCCTGTCCTCGTCGATCTCGATCAGCAGATCGACGTCGCTGTCCGGCCCCGCCTCACCGCGTGCCGTCGAGCCGAACAGCCCGGCATGCCGGACGCCGCGGCTGCGGAGATCCGATTCGTGCGCGCGCAGGATCTGCAAGGCGGTGGCGCAATCCATGTGCGAACTCTAGCAGCCCCCGGTGGACGCCAGCAACGCGCCTCAGCCGGCCAATTCCCGCCCCAGCTCCGCCACCCGTCGCAGGTCGCCGACGAAGGCCCCGTACGCTTCCGCCTTCGCCTCGTCCGGCAGGCGCAGCAGGTAGGAGGGGTGGACGGTGATGAAGCCCGCGAAGCGGTTGTGGTGGCGCTCGAACTGGAACGGCCCGCGGGCGCGGGTGATCGGCACCGCCTTGCCGGTCAGCGCCAGCACGGCGGTGGCGCCCAGCGCCACGACGAGGCGGGGCGCGACGAATTCCAATTCCCGGTCGAGCCACCAGCGATAATGGCTGACCTCGCCCGCGGTCGGCTTCTGGTGGATGCGGCGCTTGCCGCGCTCCTCGAACTTGAAGTGCTTGACGGCGTTCGTGAGGTAGCTCGCCCCCCGGTCGATCCCGGCCTCCTGCATCGCCCGCGAGAGGAGCTGCCCGGCAGGACCCACGAAGGGCCGGCCCTTCCGATCCTCCTGGTCCCCGGGCTGCTCGCCCACGAAGGCGATCGTCGCCCCGACCGGTCCCTCGCCGAGCACCGCCTGCGTCGCGCCCGGTACCAGCGGCTCGCTGCGCCGGATGATCGCGTTGAGCTCGTCCAGCGAGGCCGGGTCCTGGTCGGCCATCGCGGCGACGGCGCGGGCGGGGTCGCGTCTGGCGGGCACGCTCGGGCTCCTCTCGATCATCGCGCGCGTGCCGGCCTCGGCCCCGCGCACCAGGGCTGGAATCGCCAGGGTCTCGGGCATGTTCCGCCAGTACTTCTTCGGCATCTCGGCCCGCATCGCCTTCAGGTTGGTGCGGGCCGGGTTGAAGGTGCTCTCGTAGTAGTCGCGCCAGCCGGCCTCGAAGCCGTCGCCGGGCGGCAGGTCCTCGCGCCGGCCGGGCGGGCCGAGGCGGAGCGCGGCGCCGTCCCAGTGGGCGGAGGCGTCCGGCGTCAGGATGGACCAGGTCAGCGAGCGGAAGCGCGCGACGAAGAAGGGCGCGGCAGCCTCGAGGATGTGGTGGTCGGGCTCGAACCACGCGGTGAAGCGCTCGACCCCGGCCTCTTCGCTCCGGCGGAAGCGCAGGAAGGCGTGCATCTTGTGCAGGTCGCGCCCGATCGCCTTGCGCATCAGGTTGAGCCGGTGGACCAGGGGATCGCTCGGCACCGCCATGAGGTGACGCTCGCCCGCGCGCACGCGCCAGATCAACTGGAAGAGAAGGGCGTAGCGCTCGGGATCGCGGTGGGGCACCACCATCGGCACGAGGTCGGCGACCGCGCGCGGCAGGCGCAAGGGACCGGTCTCCGCGGGCGGCGCGCTGCCGAACAGGTCGGATGTCGCGCCCACGCTCCAGGCGACGCGCTCGGGCGGCACGCCCTCGGCCACGAGGGCGCGGACGGCGGCGCGGAAGCCGGCGAGGTCGGCACCGGGCGCGAGGGCGACGGCGCGCGTCGGCCCCGTCATCTCAGAACAGACTCAGCTGCCGCGCAGGCTCGGCGAGCCGTGCCCGGAGATCCAGCCGGTCGGTCTGGCCGCCCGGCGTGTAGTCCGCCGCGATCAGGAAGGGCCGCGCCCGCTTCAGCGCCGAGGTCAGGCGGGCCACGTCGTCGAGGCGCAGCGTGGTGTGGCGCCGCGCCTGGATGATCCGGTCGACCGCCCGCGCGCCGAGGCCCGGCACCCGCAGCAGCATCTCGCGCTCGGCCCGGTTCACGTCCACGGGGAAGCGCGCCCGGTTCTTCAGCGCCCAGGCGAGCTTCGGATCGACGTCGAGGGCGAACATGCCCTCGTCCGCCGCGTCCGCCACGTCGTCGGGGGTGAATTCGTAGTACCGGATCAGCCAGTCGGCTTGGTAGAGCCGGTGCTCGCGCTGGAGCGGGGGCGATTTCAGCGGCAGGATCGCGGCCCCGTCCGGGATCGGGCTGAAGGCCGAGTAGTAGACGCGCTTGAGGCCGACGCTGCCGTAGAGATGCGCGCTCTTGCGGATCAGCGCCTCGTCGGTGGTCGCGTCCGCGCCCACGATCACCTGGGTCGACTGGCCCGCGGGCGCGAAGCGGCGGCGCTCGGCCTTCGCCTCGACGATGCGCTCGCCGATCTGCGCCATCGCGCCCTGGATCGAGGCGCCGTCCTTCTCGGGGGCGAGGCGCTCCAGGCTCTGCTCGGTCGGGAGTTCCACGTTGATCGAGAGCCGGTCGGCGAAGAGCCCCGCCTCCTCGATCAGCCAGGGGCTGGCCTCGGGGATCGTCTTCAGGTGGATGTAGCCGCGGAAGCCGTGGTCGCGGCGCAGGCTCTTGGCCACCCGGTTCATCTGCTCCATCGTGTGGTCGGGCGACTTGATGATGCCCGAGGACAGGAACAGGCCCTCGATGTAGTTGCGCTTGTAGAACTCCACCGTGAGGCGCACGACCTCCTCGACGGTGAACTTCGCCCGGCGCACGTTCGAGGAGCGCCGGTTGACGCAGTAGGCGCAGTCGAACAGGCACCAGTTGGTGAGCAGGATCTTGAGGAGCGAGACGCAGCGCCCGTCCGGCGTGTAGGCGTGGCAGATGCCCGCGCCCGTGGTGGAGCCGAGCTCGCCCTTCCTGGCGCTCCGCTTCGGCGCCCCCGAGGAGGCGCAGGAGGCGTCGTACTTCGCCGCGTCCGCCAGGATGCGCAGCTTCTTCGCGAGAGTCTCGTCCATCGAACAAACAATGAACGCTCGCGTGGCGGAAACAAGGTCGCGCGCGGGAGAAACCCCGCGCGCGATGCCGCACCGGCCGGGATCAGCCCTGGCTGAGCGTCGCCTTCAGGGTGATCTCGGCGTTGAGCACCTTCGAGATCGGGCAGTTCACCTCGGCGGCGTGGGCCAGCTCGTCGAACTTGGCCTGCTCGATGCCCGGGATCGTGGCGGTGAGCGTGAGCGCCGACTTCGAGACCTTGAAGCCGTCGCCCTCCTTCTCCAGGCTCACCACCGACTCGGTCCTGAGCTCGGTTGCCGTGAAGCCCGCGCCCTGGAGCTGGAAGGCCAGCGCCATGGTGAAGCAGCCGGCATGCGCGGCCGCGATCAGCTCCTCGGGATTGGTGCCGGGCTTGTCCTCGAAGCGGGTGTTGAAGCCGTAGGGCTGGTCGGAGAGCACGCCCGACTGGGTGGTGAGCTGGCCCTTGCCCTCCTTGCCGCTGCCCTGCCAGTGGGCGCTCGCCTTGCGGTTGATCATCGTTCGCCTCCGTTCGGGCCCGGTGCAGGATGCGCCGGGGCCGTTCCGTCGCGGAGGTGGCGCGGGGGCGCCGGATATCCAGGGGCCGCGAGGCTTTCAGTCCTCGCGATCCGTCCCGTCCGGCTCGGCATCGACGGTGTCGCGCGCCAGCCCGTAGCCGAAGCCGGCTCGGGCCAAGGCCGCGAGGTCGCGGTCGCGGTGGGCGGCCCGCTGGTCCGGCCGGCGGAAGGGGCCGAGGCGCCGCCGCTTCGCGTAGGCCAGGGCGGCCTCCGCCTCGACGGCTTGGCGGTCGTCGTCCGCTTCCTCCCGCTCGGCCTCCATCGCGGCCTCCACGACGGCGCGGGGCACGCCCTTGGCGGCGAGCTTCGCCGAGACGCCGCGGGTCGATGTGCCGCGCCGCCGCAGCGTCGCGAGGCGGGCGCGGGCGAAGCGGGCATCGTCCACGAGCCCCGCCGAGAGCGCGCGGGCGACCGTGGCCTCGATCAGTTCGGCGAAGGAAGCCGGATCCTCTTCGCGCGCACGGGCACGTTTCTCGACACGGCGCGCCAGCGTCCGGCGCAGCATCTCGGCCGAGGCGCTGTAGCGCTCGAGATAGTGCAGGGCGGCCCGCTCCAGCCACGCGGCCGTGACGGGGCGCGGCGGACGACGGGGCGGCGCGTCCGGACCATCACGGGAAGGTGAGGTGGCAACGATTTTGCGGATCACGGGTTCTTCACGATCTGAACAGGATCTCGTTGCATGATGCCACGATGCAACGCTTGCAAGGCGACAAGATCGGCGCCCGGATCGAGCATCGTCTCCTCCGCGCCGCGTCGGCAACGGTCTTGAGACGCGAGTGGGTCCTTGTCCTGCTCGCCCTCGGACTCGCCACGACGGCGGCGCTCGTCTTCTACCTGTCGCGCCCGACCGTGCTCACCGTGGCGGTCGCGCCGCAGGACGGGCCGGAGACCGGGCTGGTGGAGGCCTACGCGCAGGCCCTCAACCGGGCGCGGGAGGACGTACGGCTGAAGCTCGTCCGCCACGGGGACGTGCGCGACAGCGGCGCGGCGCTGCAGGCCGGCCGTGCCGATCTCGCCATCGTGCGCCCCGACGTGTTCATGCCCGAGAACGGGCTGACGCTCGCCGTGCTGCACGACGAGGCCCTGTTGATCGCGGCGCCCGAGGCCGCCGGGATCGACGATTTCCCCGATCTCGCGCGTAAGCGCATCGGCTTCGTGGTGCGACACGACGCGGATCTGCCCTTCCTCGCCAACATGCTGGCCTTCTACGATCTCGCGCAGGCCGGCGGCGACACGGCGGAGGCGGAACTCGGCCCCGGCCACGTCGCCCTGGTTCCGCTGAAGCCCGCCGAGGTCACGGCGGCGGTGGCCGAGAAGCGGGTGGACGCGGTCGCCGTGATCGCGAGCCCCTCCTCGAAGCCGGCGCTGGCCACGGTGCGGGCGGTCGAGTTCGGCGCGCCCGAGCGCAAGGTCGCGCTGGTCTCCGTGCCCGACACCGACGCGATCCTGCAGCGGTATCCCGAGCTCCAGGCGGTGACGATCCCCGCCGGTACCTTCGGCGGGCGGCCGAAGCGCCCGGCCGAGGAGGTGAAGACGGTGGGCGCCTCCTACCGGCTGATGGCGCGCAGCACCGTCAACCGCGTGGCCGTCGCCTCGGTGACGCAGCACCTGTTCGAGTGGCGCTCGAAGCTCGCCGCGGTCGCGCCGGTCGCCAAGCTGATGAAAGCGCCCGACTTCGACACCACGGTGGCGGCGACCTCGGCGCGCCTGCCGAACCACCCGGGCGCGGTGGACTATTTCGAGCGCGAGCAGCAGACCTTCCTGGAGCGCTACGAGGACTACATCTACCTCTTCGCCTTCTTCGGCGGCACGATCGGCTCAGGGATCGCGTGGCTCGGCCAGCGGCTGGCGCGCAAGCGCCGCGAGCGGGTCGATGTCGTGCTCGACCGGCTCCTCGACATCCTGCGGGAGGCCCGCGGCGCGGGCCGGGCCGAGGTGCTCGACACGCTCGCCCGCGAGACCGACGAGCTGGTGGCCGACGTGGTGCAGTACGCGCGCGAGCGCACGATCGACGCCCGCACCCTTAGCGCCCTCATCCTGGCGGTGGACGCGGTCCAGGCGGCGCTCGCCGACGCGCGGCGCCAGCTCGGCACCGGCCCGTTAGAGAGCCGGACGGAGGCGCGGGCGCGCACGGCCCGCCTGCTGGGGCACGGACTGTCGGCGGCGGAGTAGGGGCGCGCCTGCGGCGGTCGCGCTCAGCCCTCGATGATCGCCCGGATGCGGCCCGCGAGCGCATCGATCGCGAACGGCTTGGTCACCATCTGCGCGCCGGCCTCGTCCGCGTCGCCGAAGGTCGCGTTCTCGGTGTAGCCCGTGATGAACAGCACCTTGAGCCCCGGGCGTAGCGCCCGGGCGCGCCGGGCCAGCCGCCGCCCGTCGAGACCGGGCAGGCCCACATCGGTGACGAGCAGGTCGATCCGGCCCGCGCCCTCCACCAGGGCGAGGCCCGCCAGGCCGTCGGCCGCCTCCAGCGCGAGATAGCCGAGATCGTGCAGCACCTCGACGATGAGGTCGCGCACCACCGCCTCGTCCTCCACCACCAGCACCGTCTCGCCGCGCCCGACCGGGACGGCCGCCTCGTGCTCGGACGACCGCCCGGGGGGCGCGCTTCCCCGGTGGCGCGGCAGGTAGAGGCTGATCGTCGTGCCGCGCCCGGACTCCGAGGCGATGGCGACATGCCCCTCCGATTGCCGCGCGAAGCCGTAGACCATGGACAGGCCGAGGCCCGTGCCCTGGCCGATCGGCTTCGTGGTGAAGAACGGGTCGAAGGCCTTGGCGATCACCTCGGGCGTCATCCCGGTGCCGGTATCGGTGACCTGGATGCGGACGTAGTCGCCCGCGGCGAGCCCGGCGGGACGGCGCGCGTCGGTCCGGCCGAGCGCGGCGTTGTCGGCCGCGATGGTCAGCCGCCCGCCGGCCGGCATCGCGTCGCGGGCGTTGATCGCGAGGTTGAGGATCCCGTTCTCGAGCTGGTGCGCGTCGCAGAGCGTGGGCCAGAGCGCGTCCGCGGTCGCGATCTTCAGGGCGACGCGCTCGCTCAACGTGCGCCGCAGGAGCTCCTCCATCCCGGCGATCAGGGCATCGACCGCGACGGGGCGCGGCTCCAGGGGCTGGCGCCGCGCGAAGGCGAGGAGGCGGTGGGTGAGGGCAGCCGCGCGCTGGCCGGAGGCGAGCGCCGCCGCGATGTACTTGTCGATCTGGTCGCCGCGTCCCTGGCGGATGCGGGTCTGCATCAGATCGAGCGAGCCGACGATGCCGGTGAGCAGGTTGTTGAAGTCGTGGGCGATGCCGCCGGTGAGCTGGCCGACCGCCTCCATCTTCTGGGCCTGCAGCAGAGCCTCCTCCGCTTGGCGCTGCTCGGTGATGTCGCGTCCGACGACGTAGTACAGCGCGCCCTCGGGCACCGCGGTCCACATCACGGTCCGCCGCTCGCCGTCCGCGCAGATCACCCGGTCGATGAAGGAGGTCACGGTCTCTCCGGCCGCGAGCCGCGCCAGGGTCGCGACCGCCCCCGCGTGGTCGGCCGGATCGACGCGGTCGAGGAGGGGGCGGGCGAGCAGCGCCTCGGCGCTCCAGCCCAGCATCCGCGTCCAGGCCGGGTTGACGGATTTCAGGTAGCCGTCGAGCCCGACCGTGCCCATCAGGTCCGACGTGGTCTCCCAGAGCCGGTCGCGCTCGCGCGTGCGCGCCTCGACCTCGCGCGTCAGCGCGGCCTCGACGCTCCGGCGCTCGGTCACGTCCTGCACGAAGACGTGGACGCCCTCCACCGCTCCGTCCGGTGCCGTCCGGGGCCGGAGGCGCACCGCGCCGATCCGCTCGCGGCCGTCGGCGTGCGGCAGGCTGGTCTCGAACTCCACCTCCGCCCCCGCCAGCGCCCGGTCGATCCACGAGCGGGACCCGGCGAACGCCGCCGCGCCGACGACCTCCTCGACCGTGCGCCCGATCATCCAGGCGGGATCGACCCCGTACCAGCTCCGGTAGGCGGCGTTGGCGAACCCGTAGCGGTAGTCCGGCCCCACGAAGGCGACGAGGATCGGCAGGATGTCGGCGACGACGCGCAGCTCCGCCGCGGCGGTGCGCAGGCGCGCCTCGCTCGCGGCCAGCGCCTCCGCGGCGAGGCGGCGCGCGGTGATGTCGAAGGTCGCGCCGGGAAAGCGCGCGGGATGCCCGTCGTCATCGAGGATGCAGTGGCCCTGCGCCATGACCCAGCGGACCGCCTCGTCCTGCGGGGCATCCGTTCGCAGGAGCCGGTACTCAGCCGTGAAGTCCCCGCCCGTCCGCATCGCCGCGGCGATCGCCGCCTGCAGCTGCGCGATGTCCTCAGGGTGGATGCCGGCGAAGAACTCGGCGATCGGTGCGCCCCGGGCGGCCGTCTCGGGATCGACGCCGTAGAGCCGGGCGAAGCGCGCGTCGGCGGTGACGCGGTCGTTCGGGACGTCCCAGTCCCAGGTCCCGATGCCGTCGCCCGCCGAGAGCGCGAGTTCGAGCCGCTCGTCGCTCGCGCGACGCTGCCGCTCGGCCAGCACGTGCGCCGTGGTCTCGGCGGTGGTGCAGATCATCCCGGCGATCGCGCCCGAATCGTCGCGGACCGGCGAGTAGGTGAAGCTCCACCACGTCTCCTCCGCTGCGCCGTGTCGGTGCATGGTCAGGGGCAGGTCGGTCGCCGCGATCGGCCGGCCGGCGAGCGCGCTGGCGCAGAGCGGGCCGACGTCGGCCCAGACATCCGCCCACAGCTCGGGGAAGGGCGTGCCGAGCGCCCGGCCGAGCCGGTCGCCGAGGATCGGCCGGTAGGCGTCGTTGTAGAAGCTGAGGAGGTCCGGCCCCCAGGCCAGGAACATCGCGCTCGGGCAGGCCAGCATGGTCGCGAGCGTGGTGCGCAGCGAGACCGGCCAGGATGCCGGAGGCCCGAGCGCCGTGCCGGACCAGTCGCGCGCCAGGATCTCCCGCCCCGTCAGGCCGCCCTCGGCGAGGAAGCGGAGGGCCGGCGGAACGCCGGCCGCGGGTTCCACGCCCGGTTCGGTACAGTGGACGGCCGACACGCTCACGGGGACGGCCCGGCTCCCACGCCGCCCGCAACGGTCCCGCCGCGACCGACCCCGCACAATCCGATCCGACGCATGCCGATCCCACGCATGCGGGAACCGATGTGGGCAACGCGCGCCGCAGTCAACGCGGGCGTGCCCCCGGACGCGCGATTCAGTTGCGCATCGCCGCTCAGGCCGCGACCCGGCCGTCCAGCGGGAACACCTTGGCGGGGTTCATCAGCCAGCGTGGGTCGAAGACGTTGCGCACCCGCATCTGCTGCTCGAGATCCGCCTGGTTGTACTGGAAGCGCATCAGCTCGCGCTTCTCGATGCCGACGCCGTGCTCGCCGGTCAGGCAGCCGCCGGCCTCGACGCAGAGCTTCAGGATCTCGTCGCCGGCGGCCTCCGCCTTCTGCAGCTCGCCCGGCTTGTTGATGTCGAACAGGATCAGCGGGTGCAGGTTGCCGTCGCCCGCGTGGAAGACGTTGGCGACGCGAAGCCCCTTCTCGGCGCAGATCGCGCCGATGCGCTCCAGCACGGGCCCGAGCTGGCCGGTGGGGATGGTGCCGTCCATGCAGATGTAGTCGGAGATCCGCCCGGTCGCCCCGAAGGCGGACTTGCGCCCCTTCCAGATCGCGGCCGATTCGGCTTCCGACTTCGAGACCCGGAGGCTGGTCGGGCGGAAATCCTGCGCGATCGCCGCGATGCGGGCGAGCATCGCCTCGCACTCGGCGTCCGAGCCCTCGACCTCGATGATCAGCATCGCCTCGGCGTCGCGCGGATAGCCGGCCTGGGCGAAATCCTCGGTGATCAGGATCGCCTCGCGGTCCATGTACTCGATCGCGACCGGGATGATGCCGGCCGCGATGATCGCCGCCACGCAGTCGCCCGCATCCTCCACCCGCGAGAAGCCGACGAGGGCGGGCCGCGCGCCTTCCGCCGCCCGCAGGATCCGCACCGTGGCCTCGGTGACGATGCCGAGCTGCCCCTCCGAACCGCAGACGAGGCCGAGCAGGTCGTAGCCGGGGCTGTCGAGGTGGTCGCCGCCGACCTCCACCACGGTGCCGTCGTTCATCACCAGCGTCACGCCCATCAGGTTGTTGGTGGTGACCCCGTATTTGAGGCAGTGGGCGCCGCCGGAATTCATCGCGATGTTGCCCGCGATGGTGCAGGCGAGCTGGCTCGACGGGTCGGGCGCGTAGAAGAAGCCCTCGTGGCTGACGGCGCCCGAGATGGCGAGGTTCGTGATGCCGCTCTGCACCCGCGCCGTGCGGTTGGCGAAATCGAGGTCGAGCACGCGGGTCATCTTGGCGACCCCGAGAATGATCGCGTCCTCCTGCGCGATCGCGCCGCCCGCGAGCGAGGTGCCGGCGCCGCGCGGCACCACCCGCACGCCGTTGGCGTGGCAGTAGGCCATCACGGCCGAGACCTCCTCGGTGGTGGAGGGCAGCACCACGGCCAGCGGCATCTTGCGGTAGGCAGTGAGCCCGTCCGTCTCGAAGGCGCGGCGCTCGTCCTCGCTGGTGACGAGGGCCTCCGGCCCGACCAGGGGGCGCAGGCCCGCGAGGATGGCCTCGCGGCGGGCGAGGATCTCGGGATCCGGGTCCGGAAAGCGGATCGACATGGCGTTGGCGTCCTCTGGCGTCTCGTCCCGGTCCCGCACCCGCCCGGCGCCCGATGGCGCCGCAGGGGACCGGCCGGCGGTTTGGCGGCGATGTTAGCGGATCCGCGCGCCGCCATCCACGGGCGCCGCCCATCGGGTGCGCCGCGTGCGGCATCGTACGGTCCGGCAGGCGGGCCGGGCGGCCGGAGCCTTGTCCCGCCCGCACGCGCCCTAGATGCCAAGCAGTCTAGTCTTGACCTGTTCTAAGGGCTCAAGCTCTGCCATAACCGCAGGCGGCGTTGACCCGCCCAAAGGAGGAAAAACGAATGCGTCACATGATCCTCGGCGCCGCGCTCGCGCTGCTCCTGCCCGTCGCCGCACAGGCCGAGGGCGATGCCGCGGCCGGCGAGAAGGCGTTCGCGCCCTGCAAGGCCTGCCACAACTTCGAGAAGAACGGCGTCGGGCCGGACCTGAAGGGCGTCGTCGGCCGCAAGGCGGGCACCTACGAGGGCTACAACTACTCGGCCGCGCTGAAGAATTCGGGCCTGACCTGGGACGAGGCCAACCTCAAGGAGTGGCTGAAGGACCCGAAGGCCAAGGTGCCGGGCAACAAGATGGTCTACCCGGGCCTGAAGGACGAGAAGAAGCTCGACGACGTGATCGCCTACCTCAAGTCCAAGAGCTGAGCGAACAGCGGACCGGCATTCCGGTCCGTCCGGGCCGCTCCCGCATCGGCGGGGGCGGCCATTTCGTATCCGCGCCTCAGCAGGGCACGCCCCCGTGCAGCCCGTTGCGCAGGGTGACGAGGTTGTCGAGGAGTGCCCGGCGCCCCTCCATGTCGAGGCCCGTCATGCCGCCGGCCCGGTTCGGGACGCAGGCGAGTTCCTCGCGCAGCGCGCGCCCCTCGGGCGTCAGGAAGATGCTGACCTGCCGCTCGTCCACCCGGTCGCGGGCGCGGCGCACCCGGCCC
>NZ_LSIX01000846.1:0-9902 GCF_001556475.1 Methylobacterium sp. CCH5-D2
CCCGCCGGCGCGGGGCCGGCGGGTCGCCGTTCGGGTCGTGGTCGTCGGAAGACCGGAAGCGGACGAGCCCGGGCAGCCAGTGGACTGGGCAGCCAGGCCGCGCGTCGGGCGCGCGATCACCGGTCGACAGAACGATTACAACCTCTCCTGCCGTCAGGGACTAAGCAGAAAGCCGCCAAAATCAAGACGAAACCGGGAGATAGCCCCGGATCGCCGGCGCCGTCCCCACGGATTCGGGTCCTCCGGCCCGCCTAATCGGCCGGCTCGAAGTTCAACGCCACGCCGTTCATGCAGTAGCGCAGGCCGGTCGGGGCCGGGCCGTCGTCGAAGACGTGGCCGAGATGGCCCTTGCAGCGGGCGCAGTGCACCTCGGTGCGCACCATCCAGTGGCTGCGATCGACGGTGGTCTCGACGGCCCCGGGCAGGGGCTCGAAGAAGCTCGGCCAGCCGGTGCCCGACTCGAACTTCGTGCCCTGCTCGAAGAGCGGCGCGCCGCAGCCCGCGCAGGTGAAGGTACCGGCCCGCTTCTCGGCCAGCAGGCAGCTCGTGCCGGCCCGCTCGGTGCCGTGCTCGCGCAGCACCCGGTACTGGTCCGGGGTGAGCGCGTCGCGCCACTCGGCGTCGCTGCGGGTCTCGGGGGCGCTCGTCGCGTCGGTCGCGGCCATCGGATCCTCCATGTCTGTCGCGGCAGATATGGCGCCTCGGGCGGGCCGGCGCGAGTCGTCACGCCGCCGCGCCGAGGGAATCGGCCATGCGCGCCTCGCGCAGACCCATCGGCAGGGCCGGGCCGGTCGTGGTGTCGATCGCGGTCTGGTGCTCGATCTCCGCGTTGATCTCGCCGCCGAGCAGCACGATCGTCGAGGAGATCCAGATCCAGGTCATGAAGCCGATGACCGCGCCGAGCGATCCGTACGTCTCGTTGTAGTTGCCGAAATTGGTCACGTACCAGGAGAACAGCAGCGAGGCCACGAGCCAGAGCAGGCAGGCCACGACGCTGCCGACACCGACCCAGCGCCAGCGCGCGTGCTCGCGGCTCGGGCCGTAACGGTAGAGCACCGAGAGGCCGGCGAGCAGGACGAGCAGGAGCGCCGGCCAGCGCAGCGCCGCGATGAGCCACGCGCTGTTGCTGATCCCCACGAAGGTGAACACCACCGGCAGGACCACGATCGACGTCAGCGCCAGGATGATGAAGACGAGCGCGCCGACCGTAAAGGTGAGCGAACGCAGGTTCAGCATGAGGAAGCTGCGCTTCTCCTCCTCCTCGTAGACAACGTTGAGCGCGTCGAACATCGCCTTCATGGCGGCGTTCGCGCTCCAGAGCGAGAGCGCGAGGCTCGTCAGGAAGGTGAAGCTCAGCGCGCCGCCGCCCTTCGCGGTGATGCGCTTGACCTGTTCGCCGATGATGTCGATCGCGCCGGAGGGCAGCACGCCCTGCATCGCGGCGAGGTGCTCGTTGATCACGTTGGCATCCGCGACCAGGCCGTAGCAGGAGACCAGCGCGGCGATCGCGGGAAACAGCGAGAGGAGCGAGTAGAAGGTCACGCCCGCCGCGACCGAGAGGACCCGGTCCTTGTTGAACTCGAGGTAGACCCGGTAGACGATGTCCTTCCAGCCGTTCTGCGGGATCTCGTCCGGGCGTTTGGCACCGCGTCCGCGCTCGGGCTGCGTCGCGGCCACCAGCGCCGCCGAGCGGCCGGTATAGGAGCGCGCCCCGGTCTCGCCGCGCTCGGGCGGCTCGAGGGCCGCGTCGTCGGGGCCGCGCCTCGGTGCGAGCGCGAGGGCGATCAGGGCGGAGCCCAGAAGCATCGTCCACAGCACCGACGCGGGGGCGCCCTCCGGCGTTGCAGACGGGCGTGGATCTTGGGCTGTCATGGGGCAGTCGAGCACCGGCATGCGCGTGGGCGCGCACGGGTGCCAAACGTCGCCGTAGGGCGGGGTGTTCCGAGCGGGCGTGTGGACGCGCGCGTCAGCCCGCGTAGAGCCCTGCATACTCCTCGCGCAGGCGGTTCTTCTGAACCTTGCCCATGGTGTTGCGGGGCAGTTCCGCCGCGAAGAGCACCCGCTTCGGACATTTGAACTTGGCGAGCCGCCCTTCGAGATGAGCGAGGATCGCGGCCTCGTCCGGCGCGTTCTCGCCCGGCACCACCACCGCCGTGACGCCCTCGCCGAAATCCGGGTGGTTCAGCCCGATCACCGCCGACTCGACCACGCCCGGCATCGCGTCGATCTCGGTCTCGACCTCCTTCGGGTAGACGTTGAAGCCGCCCGTGATGATCAGGTCCTTGCCGCGCCCGACGATGTGGACGTAGCCGTCGGGGTCGATCTTGCCGAGGTCGCCCGTGATGAAGAACCCGTCCGCCCGGAACTCGGCGGCCGTCTTCTCGGGCATGCGCCAGTAGCCCTGGAAGACGTTCGGGCCCTTCACCTCGATCATGCCGACCGTGTCGGCCGGCAGCGCCCGGCCGGTGTCGGGATCGACCACCCGGATCGACACGCCCGGCAGGGGCAACCCGACCGTGCCGGCAACCCGCGCGCCCTCGTAGGGATTCGAGGTGCTCATGTTGGTCTCGGTCATGCCGTAGCGCTCGAGGATGGCGTGGCCCGTGCGGGCCTGCCACGCGCGGTGCGTCTCGGCGAGCAGCGGCGCCGAGCCGGAGACGAACAGGCGCATGTGCCCGGTCGCCTCGCGGTTCAGGCCGGGCTCCTTCAGCAGCCGGGTGTAGAAGGTCGGTACGCCCATCATGGCCGTCGCCCGCGGCATCAGCTTAAGAATCAGCTTCGCATCGAGCCGGGGCAGGAACAGCATCGTCCCGCCCGACACCAGCACCGTGTTGGTGGCCACGAAGAGCCCGTGGGTGTGGAACACCGGCAGCGCGTGGATCAGCACGTCGTCGGGCGTGAAGCGCCAGTATGCCCTGAGCGTCCGGGCGTTCGAGGCGAGGTTCTCGTGGGAGAGCATCGCGCCCTTCGAGCGCCCGGTGGTGCCCGAGGTGTAGAGAATCGCGGCGAGGTCGTCCGGGCCCCGTTCCACGTCGGCGAACTCGGCCGTGCCGGCCCGGTCCGCGGCCTCGGCGACGCTGCCGTGCCCCGAGGCGTCGAGGGTGAGCATGTGGCCGACGCCGGCCTTCGCGGCGACGTCGGCCAGCGCATCGCGCTTGCCCGGATCGCAGACGAAGATTGCGGGCTCCGCATCGCCCAGGAAGTAACCGATCTCGGCCGCCGTGTAGGCGGTGTTGAGCGGCAGGAAGACCGCGCCGGCCCGCACGACGCCGAGATAGAGGAACACCACCTCGGCGCTCTTCTCGACCTGCACGGCGACGCGGTCGCCCGGCCGCACGCCGAGCCCCCGAAGCGCCGCCGCGTACGCACCCGAGCGCGCCAGGAGGTCGGCGTAGCTGTAGGTGCGCCCGTCCTGCGTCTCGATGAAGGTCTTGGCGGGGTCGGCGGGCAGGCTCTCCCGCACGAGGGCGAACAGATGATTCGTCATGGCGGCGAGCCCTAGCACAGCCGCGCCCGCGCGCCAGCGGGGGCGACGGTGCCCTCCCGAGCCTACTTCGCTTCCGTGCCGGGCTGGCGGCCCGGCAGCTCGCCGGGCTTGATCACCGGCATCGAGCCGCCCTCCGTCTCCGGCGGCTTCACCACCATGCCCTCGGCGGCGTTGCCGGGCGGCTTGATCACGCCGTCGTTCCTCTGGAGCTTGTCGCTCAGATTCTGGTCCTTGGGCGGCGCGTCGGCCTCGGGGCGGACCCGGTCCGGCGGCGTCTGGTTCTGGGGCGGTAGCGCCGGATCGGTGTCGCGGTTCCTCAGGGGCGCGTCGGGGTTCTGCGCGAGCGCGGCCGATGCCCCGAGGGCGAACGCCCCGGCGGCGAGCCCGGTCAGGATCTTGCGCATCTCGAATCTCTCTCAGGCCTCACGTACGGCAGGGGGAACGAGGCCTGAGAGGATCCGTTCCGAGATCAGCCCGCGCGGGCCATCTCGATGTAGAGCGCGCGCAAACGGCGGCCGAGCGGTCCGGGCCGGCCGTCGCCGACCGCCGCACCGTCGATCTCGACCACCGGCATCACGAAGGACGAGGCGCTGGTGTAGAAGGCTTCCTGCGCGGCGCGCGCCTCCTCCACCGAGAACAGCCGCTCCTCCACCACGAGGTCGGCCTCCGCCGCGAGCCGCAGCACCGCCGCCCGGGTGATGCCCGGCAGCAGCGCCGTCGAGAGCGGGCGGGTGACGAGGCGGCGATCCTGCGTGACGATGAAGGCCGTCGAGGACGAGCCCTCCGTCACCGCGCCGTCCTCGACCATCCAGGCCTCGGACACGCCGGCCGCGACCGCCGCCTGCTTGGCGAGCACCTGGGCGAGCAGGGCCACCGACTTGATGTCCCGTCGCTTCCAGCGGATGTCCTCGACGGTGATCACCTTGGCGCCGCGCTCGGCCAGCGGGTTGGCCGCCACCGTCTTGGCTTGCGTGAACATCACCACGGTGGGGGCGGTGTCGGCGGGCGGGAAGCCGAAATCGCGCTCGTACACACCGCGGGTCACCTGCATGTAGACCAGCCCCTCGGCGAGCCCGTTGCGCGCGACGAGCTCCGTCTCCAGCCGCTCCCACTCGTCCAGGCTGTGCGGGTTGCGGATGCCGATCTCGCCGAGCGACCGGTCGAGGCGGGCCAGATGCGCGGCGTTGTCCACCAGCCGGCCATCGAGCACCGCCGAGACCTCGTAGATGCCGTCCGCGAACAGGAAGCCGCGGTCCATCACCGGGACCTTGGCCTCCTCGAAGGGCAGGAACGCGCCGTTGAGGTAGACGATGCGGGGAGTGGTCACGGCGGGTCCGGCCTCTGGCTGTTGGTCGTGCAGACGTGCGTAGCAGGATTCGTGCGGAGAGCGCGTCAGGCCTCGCCGAACACCCTCTGGAAGATCGTGTCCACGTGCTTCAGGTGATAGCCGAGGTCGAAGCACTCTTCGATCTGCTCGGGCTTCAACGCCGCGGTGACCTCCGGGTCGGCCTTGAGCAGGGTGAGGAAGTCGCCCTCGCCGCGCCAGACCGGCATCGCGTTGCGCTGGACCAGCCGGTAGGAATCCTCGCGCGAGACGCCGGCCTGGGTCAGCGCCAGCAGGACCCGCTGCGAGTGGACGAGGCCGCCGAGGCGGTCGAGGTTCCGCTGCATGTTGGCCGGGTAGATCAGCAGCTTGTCGATCACGCCGGTCATGCGGGCGAGCGCGAAGTCGAGGGTCACGGTCGCGTCCGGGCCGATCATGCGCTCGACCGAGGAATGCGAGATGTCCCGCTCGTGCCAGAGCGCCACGTTCTCCATCGCGGGGATGCTGTAGCCGCGCACCATCCGGGCGAGGCCGGTGATGTTCTCGGTGAGCACGGGATTGCGCTTGTGAGGCATCGCGGAGGAGCCCTTCTGGCCCTCCGAGAAGAACTCCTCGGCCTCCAGCACCTCGGTCCGCTGCAGGTGGCGCACCTCGATGGCGAGGCGCTCCAGCGAGGAGGCGACGACGCCGAGCGTGGCGAAGAACATCGCGTGCCGGTCGCGCGGGATCACCTGCGTGGAGACGGGCTCGGGGCTCAGGCCCATCTGCTTGGCGACATATTCCTCCACCCGCGGGTCGATGTTGGCGAAGGTGCCGACCGCGCCCGAGATCGCGCAGGTCGCGACCTCCTCGCGGGCGGCGACGAGCCGGGCACGGTTGCGGGCGAACTCGGCGTAGGCCTGGGCGAGCTTCAGCCCGAAGGTCACCGGCTCGGCGTGGATGCCATGCGAGCGTCCGATGGTCGGCGTGCTCTTGTGCTCGAAGGCCCGGCGCTTGAGCGCGGCAAGCAGCGCGTCCACGTCGGCGATCAGGATGTCGGCCGCGCGCACCAGCTGCACGTTGAGGCAGGTGTCGAGCACGTCCGACGAGGTCATGCCCTGATGCACGAAGCGGGCGTCCGGCCCGACGATCTCGGCCAGATGCGTCAGGAAGGCGATGACGTCGTGCTTCGTCACCGCTTCGATCGCGTCGATCCGGGCGACGTCGAACTGGGCGTCTCGCCCCTTCGCCCAGATCGTCTCGGCGGCGGCTTTCGGCACGACGCCGATCTCGGCGAGCGCGGTGGTGGCGTGCGCCTCGATCTCGAACCAGATCCGGAAGCGGGTCTCCGGCGTCCAGATCGCGCTCATCGCGGGGCGAGAATAGCGGGGGATCATGCGGGCGCCTCGATCAGTCCAGTGCGTGCAGGGCCGCGCCCCGGAGGACGCCGCCCGATGCGCGGCGCCTAGCACGCGGACCCGGCAGGCTCAACGCATCCGGGCGCCGGGCTCGGCCGCGCCCCGGATGTTGCCGGCCGGCAACATCCGGACAGGTTCGGCGATGGGTCGGGATTAGCCTCGGAGCGGGGGCGGACGGAGGTCCGGCCCCTGTATGAACGGCTTAGCCTGAAAGTTAGATTATGACTTAGAATAGATTTAAAAGAGATCTCGATTTCGTACTCGCACGATGAATTGCGAATTTGCGCGCATTCGGTATCCGGCACCCCAGAGATCGGAAGAAGACCTGCGGTCGATCAGAGTCTCGATGACGCGTTCTGAAGGGGTACGGGAGTGAAGACTGGAATCTGCGCGCTGACGACGGCTCTGCTGGCCGGGACCGCCCTCACCACCGGGGCACACGCGCAGGTGCGACCAGCGCCAGCCTCCGAGGCGGAGACGGCCGTCACCCTCGACCAGCTCAGCGTGGAGAACGCGGTCGGGCAGCTGGGACCGCAGGGCGGCGTCACGGTCGGCTACCTGACGAAGCAGACACGCACGGCCACCAAGACCGCGACGCCGCTGCTCGACACGCCGCAATCCGTCACCGTGGTGACGCGTGAGCAGATCACCGACCAGAACTTCCAGAACCTGACCGACCAGCTCCGCTACGTGCCCGGCGTCATCCCGGCGCAGGGCGAGAGCAACCGCGACCAGGCGATCATACGCGGCCAGAGCACGAGCGCCGACTTCTTCGTCAACGGCGTGCGCGACGACGTGCAGTACTACCGCGACCTCTACAACATTGAGCGCGTCGAGGTGCTGAAGGGCCCCGACTCTCTCATCTTCGGCCGCGGCGGCGGGGGCGGCGTCATCAACCGCGTCCTGAAGGAGGCCGACGGCGCTCGCGTCCGGCAGGTCACCGCCGGGGGCGGCCAGTTCGGCGACAAGCGCCTCACGGTCGATGTCGGCGACCGCTTCAGCGACGACGCCTTCTTCCGCCTGAACGGGATCTTCGAGGATTCCGGCACCTACCGGCAGTTCGGCGAGCTGACGCGCTACGGCGTCAACCCGACCATGACGTTCCTGCTCGGCCCGCAGACGACGCTGCGGCTCTCCTACGAGTACTTCCACGACGACCGCTTCCCCGATCGCGGCATCCCCTCGCAGTTCGGGCGCGCCTACAATTACCGCAACAATATCCGCACCTTCTTCGGCAACCCGGACGTGAACTTCACGAAGGTCGACGCCCACATCGCGACGGCCACCCTCGATCACCTGTTCGATTCGGGCGTCGAGCTGCACAGCCAGCTGCGCTTCGCCGACTACAACCGGTTCTACGCCAACACGCTGCCGGGCAGTGCCGTCAACGCGGCCGGCACCAGCGTGACGATCACCGGCTACCGCAACGAGACGGACCGGACGAATTATTTCAGCCAGAACGACTTCACCTACAAATTCCTCACCGGCGACATCAAGCACACGCTGCTGGGCGGGTTCGAGCTCGGCTACCAGGAGGGCCTGACCTACCGGCAGAGCGCGCTGTTCGGCTTCGGCAATAACCTCGCGTCGAGCGTGACCGTGAACCCGCTCTCGCCGATCACCCGCGTGCCGGTGACCTTCCGCAACAACGGCGGCTCGGATGCCAATGCGCGCTACGACCTCGGCCTCGCCGCCGTCTACGCCCAGGACCAGATCGAGCTGAACCCCTACGTGCAGGTCGTCGGCGGCTTGCGCTACGACCACTTCGACTTCGCGGCGCGCAACCAGAACAACGGGGTCACGTATCAGCGGATCGACGACCTCGTGTCGCCGCGCGCCGGCCTCGTGATCAAGCCGCTGCCGAACCTCGCCTTCTACGGCAGCTACAGCGTGTCCTACCTGCCGAGTTCCGGCGACCAGATCGGTAACTTCACGCCGGGCCTCGTCATCGCCCAGCCGGAGCGGTTCCAGAACCTCGAGGTCGGCGCGAAGTACGACGTCAGCCCGACCTTCCAGCTCACGGCCGCGGGCTACACCCTCGACCGGACCAACCAGCGCCTGCCGGACCCAAACAATGCCGGCTTCTTCATCCTGTCGGGCCGGACGAACACGCGGGGGTTCGAGATCGGTGCCAACGGCTACGTCACCGACTGGTGGCAGGTCGCGGGCGGCTACGCCTTTACGGACGCGCGCATCGAGAGTGCGACCTCGGCCACGATCCTGGCCGGCAACACGGTCGGGCTCGTGCCGTTCAATTCGGTCTCGCTGTGGAACAAATTCGCGCTGACGCCGGAATTCTCGGTCGGCATCGGCTACATCTACCAGACGCACACCTTCGCGTCGTCCGACGACACGGTGCGGCTGCCGGGCTATTCCCGCTTCGATCTCGGGCTGTTCTATCAGATCAACGAATCGACGCGGGCGCAGCTCAACATAGAGAACCTGTTCGACCGGCGTTACATCTACACGGCCGACAACAACAACAACATCACGCCCGGCGCCCCGCGCACCATCCGGGCACAGGTCATCGTCCGATTCTGAGGGAAGGCGCGCCTCGGCCCTTGGGATCCATGAACGCCGCGGCTTCAGGACGAGAAACCTCGGTCTGTCCGAGTCCCGGGTTCCGCTACGCGGCCCCGGGATGAGGGCGAGGAGGCGGCAGCAACGGACCGATCGGCCGGGATCAGCCGCCGATGAGCAGGACGGCGACGGCCCGGTCGATCGAGAGGTAGAACAGCCCGAAGGCGACGAGCGCGGCGGCGGCGAACTCGATGGCGACGTTGCCGAGCGTCTGCGAGCGGCGCAGCACCTCGCGGCCGAAATAGACCGAGAGCCACGCCACGGTGAGAACCATCGGCATCACGAAGAGGAAGGACCACGTGCTCTCGACGCGACCGAGGCCGGCGGGATCGACCAGCGGCCGGATGTTGCGCACCCAGGGGGCGTCCAGGGCAGCGTAGAGGGCCGTCACCCAGGCGAGCGACACCGCGACACCGAGATGGAAGGTGAAGATGCGATGCAGGCGCGAGAAGTCGTCGCTGACGTGATCGATCGTGGTCAAAGCGTCCCCCGAATTCAGTGGAGACCCCGCGACGGTGCTCTGACGGCACCGTTCGCGGGGCGCTGAACCCGGAATGACGGCGGAATCGGCTGTTTCTATGACGCCCTCAGGCCGGATCGGCCTTATTGGCGGCCTCGGGTTTGCCGGATCGCATCAGCGCGACGAAGCGCTCGAACAGGTAGTGGCTGTCGCGGGGCCCGGGCGAGGCCTCCGGATGGTGCTGCACCGAGAAGGCCGGGCGGTCGGTCAGCGTCAGGCCGCAATTCGATCCGTCGAAGAGCGAGACGTGGGTCTCGACCGCGTTGCCCGGCAGGCTCTCCGGATCGACCGCGAAGCCGTGGTTCATCGAGACGATCTCGACCTTGCCGGTGGTCTTGTCCTTCACCGGATGGTTCGCGCCGTGATGGCCCTGGCCCATCTTCACGGTGCGCCCGCCGAGCGCGAGGCCCATGAGCTGGTGACCGAGGCAGATGCCGAAGGTCGGCACACGCTCGTCGAGGAGTTGGCGGATCACCGGCACGGCGTACTGGCCGGTCGCGGCCGGGTCGCCCGGGCCGTTCGACAGGAACACGCCGTCGGGCTTGAGCGCCATGATCTCCTCGGCGGTGGTGGTGGCGGGCACCACCGTGACGT
>NZ_LSIX01000847.1:0-755 GCF_001556475.1 Methylobacterium sp. CCH5-D2
ACAGCGCGGTCTTCCTCACGGAGGACGTGCCGCTGCGCCCGGCCGTCGTCGAGCGCGAAGGGATCGCCCTCGACTTTCCCGATCCCGGCCCGAACGCCATGCAGGCGGCGCGGCGCGTCGCCTACGGGCTCGACGACGCGGCCCGGGAGGCGGGCCATGCGGGCGGGCATGCGGGTGGCCATGCGGGCGGCCACGAGACGAACCCGCCGGCCCGGGCCGCGCCCACCCGCACGGCCGAGGCGCGCGCCGGCGGGGAGGCCACCGCGCCGCTCGCCGGCCACCCGGTCCCGCTGCTCCTGCAAGAGCGACCCGACCATGTCGGCGTCTGGGGGCCGAACGCCGCCGCCTGCGGCGCGCCGCACCGCCGCCGCGGCTATTACCAAGCCACCATCACGAGCGAGCGCGCGCGGGCCGGGCGCACGGTCTGCACCTTCCACGACGGCCGGCGGGTCGGCAACGCCTGGGTGGCGGGCGCCGACTGCACCGATCGCGGGCGGCGCTGGTCCTCCCAGGTCCGCCTCCTGGTCGAGGGCGACCGGCTGACCTGGACGAGCGCGAAGGGCAGCGCGACCTACGTGCGCTGCGGCCGCCGGGCGGGGTGAGGCGCGCGGCGGTCTCCCTTCCGCGGACAGGACGATCGCATATGGCGGTAGCCGCGCCCGATCCGCGCCGCGCTCCCTCTCCCATAGGGAGAGGGCTGGGGTGAGGGGTATGAGGCGTCCGAACAGGGCTCGACCTGAACGCGCGTCGATGGC
>NZ_LSIX01000848.1:0-729 GCF_001556475.1 Methylobacterium sp. CCH5-D2
TCAGCCAGTCGGTCCGCAACCGCCTGCTCGTCCTCGCGCTCGCCGCGGTGCTGGTACTGTACGGCGCCTTCACCGCGACCAAGCTGCCGGTCGACGTCTTTCCCGACCTCAACAGACCCACCGTCACGGTCATGACGGAGGCGGAAGGGTACGCCCCCCAGGAGGTCGAGCAACTCGTCACTTATCCCATCGAGACCCGGATGAACGGTCTCCCCGGCGTGACCCGCGTGCGCTCGGTCTCGGGCGTGGGCCTGTCCATCACCTACGTCGAGTTCGACTGGGGGACCGACATCTATCGGAACCGGCAGCAGGTCGCGGAGCGCCTGTCCCTCGTCCAGGACCAGCTGCCCCGCGGCGTCACCCCTGTGATGGGCCCTGTCTCCTCGATCATGGGCCAGATCCTGCTGGTGGCGGTCACCAGCGAGACCGCGACCCCCATGCAGGTGCGCGAGGTCGCCGACTTCACCATCCGGCCGCGCCTGCTGACCATTCCGGGCGTGGCGCAGGTCATCCCCATCGGCGGCGAGGTGCGCCAGTTCCGGGTCAGCCCCAACCCAGCGGCGATGCGCGCGCTCGGGGTGACCAATGCCCAGCTGGAGACGGCGCTGGCGCAGTTCGGCACCAACGCCGGCGGCGGCTTCACCGATCAGAACGCCCGCGAGTACCTGATCCGGAGCATCGGCCGGACCATGAGCCTCGACGACCTGCGCAACCTCGTGGTCGCGACGG
>NZ_LSIX01000849.1:0-8709 GCF_001556475.1 Methylobacterium sp. CCH5-D2
CTCACCTGCGTCGTGTAGCGCGGCGTGCGCATCTCGAACTTCGTGCTCCAGTCCCGCTTCTCCAGCACGCCGGCTCGTGCCGGCACGACCGAGCCCGCGCCCCAACGCGCGTTGCAGGCGTCGATCGCCTCCATCAGCGGACCAGACCGTTCTCGGTCCATCTGCCCGATCAGCGCCCGCGGGCTGTCCTCCAACCGCATCAGGTCGGTGGTGATCACGCCGGCCTTCGCGTAGCGCCAGGGCCGCTCGCCCGGCTCGCGCCAGGTCTTGGCCACACCGAGCAGCGCCGCCTTGATCAGCGCGAGAGTATCGCTCGTCGCCTCCGGCAGCTTCACGGTCGTGGAGACCGAGCGCATCGGGTCGCCCCGGTCGTGTTCGCTGGTGTGGTAGAAGACGCTGACGTGGTTCGTCGCAAGCCCGCCGCGGCGCAGCTTCTCGCCCAGCCGCGTCGCGTGCGCCGAGACCGCCTGCTCCAGCTCGGCCCGGTCGGTGATCCGCCGGGAGAACGAGCGGGTGACCGCGCAGCCCTTGCGCTGGGCCGGCATCAGCTCCAGCGGCAGGCAAGCGAGGCCGCGCAGCTCGTGGATGATGCGCTCGCCCACGACCGTCATCGCTTTGCGTATCGGCCGCGGGTCGAGGTCGCGCAGGTCCGCCACGGTGTCGACACCCAGAGCTTCAAGCTTCGCGAGCGAGGCCCGACCGATGCCCCAGACCTCGGCAACCGAGATGCGGCAGAGCCAGTGGTCGTAAGCCACCGGATCGGTCAGGTCGCAGACGCCCTGCAGGTCGGGCACCGTCTTCGCGATGTGGTTGGCGAGCTTAGCGAGCGTCTTGGTCGGGCCGATGCCCACGCAGGTCGGGATGCCGGTCCAGGCGCGCACGGTGGCGCGCAGATCCCGGGCGAGCTCGACGCGCCTGTCTGCCCGCAGATCCGAGAGGTCAAGGAAGCTCTCGTCGATCGAGTAGATCTCCACCCGGGGTGAGAAGTCCCGGTACACCGCGTTCGTGCGGGCGCTCATGTCGCCGTAGAGGGTGTAGTTCGAGGAGAACACCCGCACGCCCTGGCTGCGGCACATCTCGCGGATCTTGAAGAAGGGATCGCCCATCTTGATCCCGAGCGCCTTAGCCTCGGCCGTGCGGGCGATGGCGCAGCCGTCGTTGTTCGAGAGCACGATGACGGGCACGCCCGCGAGCTTGGGGTCGAACACGCGCTCGCAGGAGCAGTAGAAGCTGTTGCCATCGATCAGCGCCAGAGCCCGGCTCATCGCCCGAGCTGCCCGCGCACGAGGTGCCAGCGGATCGTGAAGCGGACCACGCCCCAGATCGCGGCCTCTTCCAGATCCTCGACCGCGAAGGCAGGCAGGTCGGGGTTGTCGAAGGCGAGCCGCGCGCGGTTGCCCTCGATCATGAGCCGCTTGATCGACATCTGCCCGTTGACGACGGCCACGACCACGCAGTCGTGCCCGGCCTTCAGGCTGCGATCGACGATGGCGAGATCCCCGTCGAAGATGCCGGCGCCGCGCATCGACTCCCCGCTGATCTGCCAGAGGAAGGTGGCGGGCGGGTTCGGCACCAGCCAGCGGGGCAGTTCCAGCGCACCCTCGAGGAAGTCGTCGGCAGGGGAGGGGAAGCCCGCGCAGAGCCGTTGGCCCAGCAGCGGCACACGCACCGTGGCGAAGCCATCGTCCGGCAGTTCCGTGACCCGGCGCAGGCTCATGCGCGCTCGCTCGTATCAAGCACGGCACCGCGCACGTAGCCCCGGGAGATGAGCTGGTCGCGCCGCAGGCTCCGGCGCTCGGCCTCGGCGAGATCGGTGAGCGCGTCCGCGACCGCCTGGACGAGCGCTGCCCAGGTGTCGCCACCCGCCGCTCGCGCGTACGCCGCAGCGATCCGCTCAACCTCGGATGCATCGTTGTCCACAGCCTGCCGATGCATCCGCTTGCCTCTCCTTGCAGAACATAGAGAGAACAAACAGGATGGATCGTCCCGGTCAACGCGGCTCTGCGGTTAGCACCTCAGCCTGTGGACATCGTGGAAAACCCCGGATCGGGGCTTGGCAGTAGGGAACCCAAGCGATGGGCATGCGAACCACCCACCTCGTCCAGACCTTCGTGCTGAAGCGGAAGCGGCTCTCGCCCGGTGAGCAGATCCAGGCCCCGACCGCGAGCGGCGCCCTCAAGCGCGCGGAGGCGATGGCCGGCCGCACGCCCGGCACCGCGGCGCTCAGCATCGTGGCGGATGACGAGACGGGCGAGTTGGAGAGCGCGACGATCTTGGGTCGGTTCGGCGAGGTGCCGGACGACTTCGCCGAGAGCTTGGGCGGGTGAGGGAGCCCCCTCTCGCCTTCAGAGTTTCAACGGCTCGCCGGGGTGCGCCTCTACGTAGGCTTGTAGTACGCGGGCGAGTTGGCCCGGCAGCATGTTGCCGTTCGCGTCGAAGGCATCCGGGCAAAGGCGGCGTCGCTCGGCCGCCTGTCGAGCGCGAGCCATCTGCGTTGGGCACTCGGCAACGCTCTTGATCGTTACTGGGCCTCCCGCGTGCCAGGATCGATCTGCGGCGCACGCTAACGGCGGCTCCTTATCCAGCCATAGCGGGTAAGCACGCGGATCGCCGCAGATCGGGCAGGTTGCTCCCATCGCCGTCCCCTCCTGCCCCCACGCACCTGTATTCCATCGCCTTTCTGGTGAAGGTGGCTGGGAGGACTATTCCAGGCGTGCAAAGTTGCCGTGGTAACGTTGTGCCGCCGCCCTGTATGCGAGCGCGGCGTCGTCCGCTGATTTGTATCGCCCAAGTCGGATCTTTTTGCCTTGGAATTTGATCTCTGCGCGCCAAAGCTGCTTATTGGGTTCGTAGTATATGCCCTTGTGCTTGCTATTCCCGCCGCGGGACTTCTTCCTATTTCTCATGTTTTCAGCATGAGTGCAGAGCCGCAAGTTGGCCCTGCGATTGTCGCAGCCGTTTCCGTTGATATGATCGACAATCTCCCCAGGCGCGGCAGATATAAGCATCCTATGCAGAGACATAGGCCGTTTGGACACATTCGTACACACGTAGGCTGACCTTGCGTGCTTTGGAAAATTAGCGTGCCAAACGTGATCACTCACCGCAGTGATGTCGCTGGGGTCCGCCAGACCGACGAAGCCCCTGGTGAGCGGCATCCAGAGATGCTCCCCACAATCGCACAAAGCAGGTTGGCGGTGCCTCATCTACAGCGTACACCTTGAACAATCAACGTGGTGTAGATTATTAGTCAGCACGCGCCATGCGAGCAAGGCTGAAAATCAACTTCATGATGACTAATTGCGAGGCGGATCGTCGTGCGGTAGGGCGCCAGGCCATGGACAACGAACCTTGGCAGCGACGGGCGAAGGCAACTGGCCTTTCACAGGTCACGCTCGCACGGCTGCTCGGGCGACCACCGAACACGATCTCCCGGCAGATACGCGGCGAGCAGGGCGACGTGCCCCAGCATCTCGTGGCCGTGATCATCGCGTGGGAGATGATGACCCCGGACCAGCGCGAGGAATGGGTCGCTGCGACGCGGCGCGCCTGCGGGCTCCCCTAGAACGCAAAAAGCGCCGCACGGCCCCCATTAAGGAGCCGTGCGGCGCGTGCGCGTCTATACAGAAGAGGTCGGTCTTACGGCGATCGGCCGGTCGCTCCACCGCGACGCGCAGGGGGAGGGGAGATCAGGCGGCGCGCGGCAGGGCGAAGCGCCGGATCACTCCGTCGAGCCGGGCGAACAGCACTTCCGGCGTGCCATCGTTCCGGATCGTGATGTCGGCGGGGAAGTCCATCGCCTCGCTGGCGTGACCGGCGGCGCCGGGCCGGGCGCTCTCGGCATCCGGGCGGACGATCCGCACGACGATGCCACCGCGGGCCCGCATCGTCTCCGCCTCGTTGGCGTAGCGGACATCCTCGGCAACGACGGATCGACCCGAGATCAGGGCGAGATCGGACCGGTTCGCCCACGAGCGGGTCCACAGATCGCGGCCGATGAGGTCTCGTGCCCAGTCGGAGCCGAGGGTCTGCATTGCCCGGCGCGGCGTTCGTCCGCACAGGTCCGGGTCCGGTGCCTCCTTCAGGTCGCCCTCGATCCGCCGATCGATCTCGGTGTCCGACAGATCCAGCAACACGTAAAACGCCCGCAGCATCGCCTTCAGCGGATCGGCGAAGCGCACGCGGGCGAAGCCGTGGCGCTCGGCGAGGTAGGCGGCGGCGAGGGACTTGCCGGCCCCAGCCGGTGCGGTGAGGCCGATGATCATGCGGGGTCCTTCCATCCGGGGAGCGAGCGCATCTCGACAGGCCGACGGGCGATGCGGGCGCGGTCGATGCCCTCGCGCATGCCGGGGGTGAGTCCGCGGTCGGTGAACACGACCGTCGCGTCCGCGCGCTCGCCCCAGGCGAGGCCGGCCGCGATGCCCAGGCGCCGCTCGGCCGGATCGTCGTCGTTCAGCACGCCCGGGAGGGTGTAGAGCGCGTGCGAGGCGAACGGTGCCTCGTTCCTCGCGAGGCAGTCTGCCATCGCCGCCCGGGCGTAGGCGATGTTCCGCGCTTGGTCGGCGGCCCGTGTCTCCGGCGTGTCGCCGCGGCCCGCGAACGGGGACTCGACGATGACGAGGCGGAAGCTCACGCGGCCATCCTCAAATCCGGCGCCCGCGCAGCCTCGCCGGCTGCTGCGCGGATGTTCACCCGGTGCCGGCAGACCTCGCCGTCCTCTCGGTGGAAGGTGACGGCGTTCAGGGCGCGCGTGGAGCGGTAGCCGCCGGCCGCCGCGTAGGCGTCCTTCGCCGCCGGGGTCGAGAACGACTCGACGCGGACCGGACCGACCTCCTTCGCCGTGGCGTGGTGTATGTGCCCGAATAGCATGTGCCGGTGCTCGGTCTCGCCCCAGTCCTTCGCCCGGTCGGTGGCGAGCATCATCGCCATGCGGTCTGGGGTCATCGTGTGGCCGTGGGTCGCCCCGAGCAGGCATTTCCCGAAGCGCCGGAACCAGTGGATGCCTGAGCCGCTCGCGACCTCAATGCGGGGGTGCTCTTCGAAGTAGAGCTCCAGCGCTACGGCGAGCGTCAGGGCCGCGTCCTCGTCGTGGTTGCCGGGTAGCATGGCTACCTCGACAAGCTCGTGCCGCTCCGCGACCGCGGTGGCCGCACCGATCGCGACGCGCGCGCCGACGCCGTAGGTTTTCCGCCAGCGGGAATCGACGTCCAGCGTGTGCCCGCTGCGCGGCGTGGCGTTCTTCTGGTCGTTGGCGTGAAAGAAGTCGCCCAGGAACAGCACGACGGCGTGCCGGGAGGGTGGCGCCATGCTGAGCAGCCGGTCCATCTCCCGGCGCATCATCGCGGCGGCGATGCGGAGGTCGTAGTCCTCACCGCATTCCTGACCGTGAGCCAGCATACCCAAATGGAGGTCGGGGACGACGTAGACGGTGAGCAGATCATCATCCCGAGCGGCCGGCGCCGATGCCATCGGGGCGGAGCCCCGCGCGTCCAGCATCGCCGCCCGCAGCTCGGCCGCGAAGGCGAGCGGGTCGAACGCGTCCTCCGCACCCTTCAGCCACTGCGTCTGCAGCCGCCCGTGCGCGTCGACCTTCGCGGTGACGCGCTTCAGCTTGAACCCGGTCGGCAGTTCGTAGGGCCCACCGGTGGCCGGCGCCTGCCGGATAGTCTCACCCGCGTAGGCGCCGTGCTTGTCGAGCCTCGTGACTGTTTCGCGGATCACAAAACCCGGCAGCACGGGCTTCGTGCCGAGCTCGCCCCGCTCCGCCTGGCCCTTCGCGTAGGCCGACCAGTCGGGAGCAAGCCCGTCGAACCGCCGCGCGTGCGACCCGGGCCGCTCCGGCGTCCCGATCCGCTCCGCCAGCGAGCGGCGATCCACGCCGAGCCGGTCCGCCGCCACCCGTACCGCGCTCTTGGTCGTGGTGCAGCCCGCCGGGGAGACGGGCGGGAAGCCCTCCCGCAGGCAGGCCGTGACGGTATCGACCTCGCGGCGCGCCTGATCCAGGTCGGCCGGAGCGGAGCGCGCTGCGGGCATCGGGAATCCTCGGGAGGGGAAGCGGGGAGGGGCAGGCGCGGGGCGGGCCCGCGCGCCTGGGGTCGTCAGGGCGCGGTGCGGCGGCGCTCGATCTCGTCCAGGCGGCGCATGATGCTCTGGATCGTGTCCCGAGGGGTGTTCAGCGAGGCGAGCTCCTGGCGCAGCGTGTCGAGTTGGCGCTGGAGACCGTCATCGCGCGAGCGCTGGCCGGCCCAGGTCTGCTCGTGTTCGCCCCGGGGGACCACCTGCTTCGACAGGGCCTCAACGTCGCGCTCAATCCGCTCGACCCGAGCATCGCTCAGGCGTTGAAGATCGTCGCGCCGCTGGCCGAGAGTGGTGAACCGGGCCTCGAGATCCTCGCGCGGCACGAAGCGCTCGGCTCGCAACTCCTGCTTGCTGATCGCCACCTCAAGCCGGGATTGCCCGGCGTTCAGGTAGGCGACGCCCCCGGTGCCGATCAGGCCGAGCACCGTGACGAGGATGGAGATCGGAGCCCAGTTGATGCCGGACCGGGCCTTCAGGTCGCCCGTGAGTTCCCGGAAGCCCTTGTCGACGGTCGTGGCGAGGTTGCTCATCCCCTCCTTCAGCCCGGCGACATCGCGCTCGACGCGGACGAGTCGCTCGGCGTAGTCGCCCCCGGGCCCGAAGGGCTGCTGTTGCTGTTGCTGCATGTGCTGTGTGGTCACGGCGATGATCCCGAAGACGGGCGATGGGCGCTCCGTCTCGGCGGGCGCTTGTGTGCCTCCCCCGCAGCGTGGGGAGGGCGGGGCCCTCTCCCGATTAGGGAGAGGGGTCGTCAGCGGGCGTAGGCGGCGCGGACCTTCTCAATCCACGCGACTGCGCGCGCGCCGCAGGCCGCCTTCATGCGATCCTGGAGCTTCGCCTCGCCGATGATCCGCATCAGGTCGACGCGGTTCAGGGCCCTGTCCGGAATGTCGGGGAAGCTGCGGGCGAGGCACGGTCCGACGCTTTCGGGCGCTGCAGGCAGCGTGATCCGAATTTCGGGCGCGCGCAGGTCGAGCGGTGCGGGCCGCTCAGAGCCCACGCAGCCGGCGAGCATCGTCGCGAGAGAGCAGAGGGCGATCGGCACCCGGGCGCGTCTGGGCATCACGGAGGAGTTCCTTCAGCTTGGCGTTGGCGCGTTGCTCGGCGTCGAGGTCCTTCACGGCCTGGCCGGCGATGTCGCGGGTGATCTGCTCGGCCTGCTCCGTGCGGGCCCGCTCGGCGGCGAGGCTGAGTTCGTGCGCGGCGCGCTCGGTTCGGCGCACGGCCTCAGCCTGCACCGCCTGCCAGCCGAGCCCGACGACGATGGCGGCGACCCCGCCCCAGAGCGCAGGGCGCCGGATGAAGCCCGGCAGCCACGCGGCGCCGAGGAGCGAGGCGGCGACCAGCGCGCCGCCGACCGCGGCGAGCGACCACGCGGCGGGCGCGAAGGCGAGCCACGCCACGTAGAGCGGCGCGAGCCAGGGCTGCGCGAGGAGGATCGCACTGGGCGAGAAGTCGAACATCAGGCGGAGACTCCGGTGAGGCGGGGGAATCGACGGACGAGGAAGCTCGGGAGCGGCCGGCCGGCGTCGTCCCAGCGCGCGTAGATCGCGTAGGCGGCGCCCGCGAGGATCAGCCCACCCATGACGAGGCCGAAGACGGTCCCGGCCGAGATCTGCGCGTGGGCGCTCTCGGCCTGGTCCTTCAGTTCGCCCGCGCTCTGGGCGAGTTCGGCGAACCCGAAGGTGCCGGCGACGCCCGCGCCCTGGACGGTGCGGCTCTTGGAGAGGTCCGCGTCCTTCTTCGGCACCGTGAGCGGCTCGGCGGTGTCGAGGGCGGCGAGCGTATCGTCGTCGAGCTCGCCCGTGACCGGCAGGCCGGACCGCTTCTGCAGGAGTTGCACGGCGCCGGTGGTGCGGTCGCCGTGATCGCCGTCCACCGCGCCGACCGGGTAGCGCAGGGCCTTCAGCTTCGCCTGGGCCGGGAGCGTGCGCAGCACGGCCTTGGCCTTGGCGAGCGTCGCCCGGGTCTCGGCGATGCCGATCTGCCCGCCGTTCCAGACCCGCCGCAGGCCGACGACGTCGTCCCGGTCGGCGTAGGCGGCGCAGTCGTTCGCGACCCAGAAGCTGAGGGCCGTGCGCAGCGCGACGCGTGGCTGGGAGAGCGCGCCCGGGTTCGCCTCGAAGCCGTGGGCCCGGTAGTTGTTCCGGAAGGTCAGCATCCCGAGACCGCGGCCGCGAAACAGCCAGCCGTCTCCCGGATGCACGTTACCCTCGCGGCCGCCATAGACCCGTTCGGCGAGCGCCTTCGGGTTCTTCGCGAACGGCTTGGCGGCGGCTAGCGTGGGAAAGCGTTTCGGCCAGACCTTGCAGAGCCGCTCTGCCGAGTAACTCAGGTTCTCCTCGAGCCGGGTGAGGGACTGGCTCTCCGGCACGACCTGCGCGAGGAAGTGCGCGATCCGGAGCGGCGAATCGAGCGTGTCGGAGAGGAGCGCGTCGTCGGCCGCGAAGGCCGCAATGATGTCGGCGCGCGCGTTCGGCGCGACGGCGCGGAGAATCCGCTTCCAGTCGGTCATGGCGATCTCGCGATCAAAGGGGGGGCGCTCGGCGCCCGGATGTGCTAGGGAGACCGCCTCTGCGGCGCTCGCGCTGCGGCTGGGCTGCCGGCCATGGCTGGCGCCCGTTTCGGGGG
>NZ_LSIX01000084.1:0-1427 GCF_001556475.1 Methylobacterium sp. CCH5-D2
TGGGCGCCGTACTCGGTCCAGTCGGCGGCGTAGACCAGCGGCACGGCCGGGCCGAGGAGCGCCCGCGCGTCGGCCGCGAGGCTGCGGAGCGCCTCGACCGCCGGGTAGCCGGAGGCGCCCCGCACCCGGGTCAGGCCGACGAGCTCGCTGCCGATCACCAGCCCCGCGAGCGGCGTGCCCGCGGCGGCCCAGCCGGCGGCGAGCCCGGCGTAGTGCAGCACCTGCCGCCGGTAGCCCTCCGGCCCCGCGAAGAAGGCCGCGACCTGCGCCTCCGCCTCCGCGGTGCCGTCCGGGCTGCCGGGCTCGCCCGGGGCCGGGTGGCAGGTGATGCGCCCGCGCCAGGGATAGGGCGGCTGGGCGGGCGCGCCGCGCGGGTCCGGCAGGGCGTTGGCGTGGGGGATGTCCATCATCACGAAGGGGTAGAGCACCACCTCCAGGCCGCGCCGGGCCAGCTCCGCCACCAGCCGGGCGAGGCCCGCATCCGAGGGCGTGCCGCCGAAGGCCGGCGTGCCCTCGGGCGCCCGGCTCATCACGGCGGCGCCCGCGCGGGGGATGCCCGCCACCTGCCAGCGGTCGCCGGCCGTGGCCTTGCCCCCGTCCTCGACCTTCGGCACCACCCGGCACGCGCCCGCCCGCAGGTCGTCGCCGAACCACGAGACCACCACGGCGACGCGGGCGAGGTTGGGGCAGAGCGCCTGGAGCGCGTCGAGCGAGGCGACGACGTCGGTCGCGGCCTGGAGCTGGTGGCGGTTGGCGGGCCGCGTCCGCCCGAAGCCGAGATCGACCGTGACGAGGGCGGGGTCCAGCCCGAACTCGCTCGCCCCCGGGATCAGGTCGATCGCGCGCACCAGCGGCGCCAGCCCGTTGACCGGTCGCACCACCTCGAAGGCGAATTGTGGGATGCGGTTGCCGAAATCGGCGAGCGGCAATCCCTCGAACACCACGTAGGCGAGGCCCCGATAGGCGGGCGCGTTCTCCGCGCCCTCCTTGGCGACGACGAGCGGGTCCGGCGCCTGGTCCGCGCCGCCCCGGTGAACCCGCAGCGTCAGGCCGGTCTGGTCGAGCTCGCGCCCGTCCGCCCAGATCCGGCGCACGCAGGCGATCTCGCCCTCGCACAGGCCGACCGCGAGGTTGGCGAAGTAGGCGTAGGCGGTGCGGACCGTCTTCTGCCCGCCGCCGCCCTTGGCGCCGCTGCCGGCGCGCTCGACCGTGGTGTTGGCGACCTCAAGCGGCCGCGTCGCCCAGATCAGGGTGCCGCCGATGCGGGCGCGGCCGTAGACCCGCGGCACCGGATCGCCCTCGGTCGAGGTGAGGCCCGCGACGTCGGCGAGCCGCGGGCCCTCGACGTGGCGCGGGCCGGCCCGGCCGCCGAGCAGCGCCCCGTCGATCGCGCCCCCCGCCGCGGCGCCGAGCGCGCGCCCGACCAC
>NZ_LSIX01000850.1:0-208 GCF_001556475.1 Methylobacterium sp. CCH5-D2
GGCTCGGCCTAGCCCCGCCTACACCGAACTCGGAGGAGCGGCGCATGCCAGCGCCCTGCGCGACCGGCGTGTCCTGCTCGGAGCCCGCACCCTGAGCGGAAGCGGCGCGCGGCGACGCGTCGTCTGCATCGCCAGCCGTGCCCGCCGGCAGCCACACCCGGCGCGCGAACACACAGATGGCCCGCCCCGACGGCACTGGCGGGCCGGG
>NZ_LSIX01000851.1:0-236 GCF_001556475.1 Methylobacterium sp. CCH5-D2
GGCGAAGCGCATCAGCTCCGCGAAGGCCCGGGCGATCAGCGCGGCGCGGGCGCTCTCGCCGAGGCCGCGGCCGGCCACGATCCCGCAGGCGATGGCCAGCACGTTCTTGCCGGCCCCGCCGATCTCGACCCCGCGCACGTCGTCGGTGTGGTAGAGGCGCAGCGTCGGACCGGAGAGGCGGCGGGCGAGATCGGCAGCCAGCGCCGCCTCGGCGGCGGCGAGGGTGGCGGTCTGGC
>NZ_LSIX01000852.1:0-652 GCF_001556475.1 Methylobacterium sp. CCH5-D2
CGATGCCGCGACCGCCCGCCTCGCCGCGGTCGAGGCCGCGGCCGAGGCGGCCGGGCGGCGCGTCGACCGGGCGATCGGCGCGGTCGAGGACGCGCTGGGCAGGGGCGCGTCGGGACCGGGCGCGCCGGGACGGGACGCGCAGCCCGAGGAGGCGCGCTGATGCCTCAGGTCCAGGTCACGATCGACGGCAAGAGCTACCGCATGGCCTGCGGGCCCGGCGAGGAGCCCCACCTCACCGCGCTGGCCGAGGGGCTGGGCCGGCGCGTGGCCGAGATGCGCCAATCCTTCGGCGAGATCGGCGACATGCGCCTGCAGGTGATGGCCGCGCTCACCATCGCGGACGAGCTGGCCGAGGCCCGGCGCCGGCTGGCGGCGGCGGAGGCCGAGACCGCCGCGCTCCGGGCCGAGACCGAGCGCCTCGCCGAGGCCCGCGCTCTCGAATCCGGGCAGCTCGCCGCGGGGGTGAGCGAGGCGGCGGAGCGGATCGAGCGTATGGTCCAGGCGCTGGCGGGCTCGGAGCCGCGGGAGGGCTGATACCGTTTCCGGCTGATCGGTTCGGCCGTGTGGGGTGAACCGCGCCGTGCCCCCTCTCCCATAGGGCAGGGCGATCGCATATGCCGAGCGAGCCTAGCCCCGGTCAGGCGCGGGTCCC
>NZ_LSIX01000853.1:0-5767 GCF_001556475.1 Methylobacterium sp. CCH5-D2
CAGGTTGCCCCCCTGCAGGGTGAACCCGTCCCCCGCGCTCAGGCTGTTCGCGCCCGCGCCGAAATTTCCGCCGTTGCGGAGCGTGACCGCGTCGCCCCAGACGATGGCGTCGTTGCCCGGCCCGGTCTGCAGCGCGCCGAAGGTGACGTGGCTCGGAGCGTCGTTGTCCTCCGCGCCGGTGATCGTGACGACCACCGTCTGCACGGCCCTGCCGCCCTTCCCGTCCGTGACGGCGACGTCGTAGGCCTGGGTGAGGACCGCACCCTTGCCGAGATGGTTGATCGCCGCGTCCTCGACCGAGAAGGTCCACCCGACCTGACCGCCGGCCACGTCTCCGAGCTTGAAGCTGCCGAGGTATTTCTCGCCGCGCGGCGCGACGCTCGCGCCGTGCGTGTCGATGCGGTCGGCATCCGTGAAGGTGATCGCCCCGCCCGTCGTCAGCGTCGTCCTGTCCTCGCCCGGGGATTTGTCCGGCAGTTCGGTGACGCCGCCCGCGAGGACGGAGGTCTTGGTCACGATGACGGGCGCGTCGTTCGTGCCCGTCAGCGTGACGGTGACGGCCTGCGTGGTGCGTCCGCCCCTCCCGTCGGCGATGGTCACGTCGTAGACCTGGACCCGCTGCTCGCCGGCCGCGAGGCCGTTCACCGCGGCGTCCGCGACGGAGAAGGCCCAGCCGACCGAATCCGCGCCGACCGCGGCGATCTTCAGGGCGCCCACATAGCCCTCGCCCCGCGCGGCGACGCTGACGGTGGGCACGGCGCCCGCGGCGTCGGGATCGCGGAACCGGATGGAGCCGGTGCTGCTCAGCACCGCCGCGGGCTCGCCCGCGCCGCTCTCGGTCAGTTCCGTGACGGCGCCCGCCACCGTCGAGCCCTGCACGTCGACGATCGGCGCCTGGTTGGCGTTCGGATCGTCGTAGGCGCCGCGGATCGTGACCGTCACGGTCTGGCTCGCCGTGCCGCCGTGCCCGTCGTCGATCGTCACGGCGTAGGACTGGGTCCGGACCTCGCCGGCCGCGAGGCCGTCGAGCGCGGCGTCGTCGACCTGGAAGGTCCAGGCGAGCTTGCCGCCCGCCGCGGTGCCGAGGCCGAACGTGCCGAGATAGTCCTTGCCCCCGGCGCTGTAGCTCGCCCGGTGCGTGTCGATGATGTCGGCGTCGGCGAACGCGATCGTCCCGCCCGCCTTGTGGGTGACTTGGTTCTCGCCCGCCGCGCCGTCCGCGAGTTCCGCGACCGCACCGGTCGCCGTCGAGGTCGCGGCCGCGATCACCGGGGCGTCGTTGGAGCCCGTGATCGTCACGGTGATGGTCTCGGTGGCGCGCGCGCCCTTGCTGTCGGTGATCGCGACGTCGTAGCTCTGGGTGCGGACCTGGCCCTCCGCGAGCCAGTCGAGCGCGCCGCTGTTGACCGAGAACACCCAGGGCAGCAGGCCGAACTGCGCCGAGGTCGGCTGCTTGTACTCCATCGTGCCGAGGTAGCCGGCCTCCTTCGGGGTGATCGTCACGCTGTGGGTGTCGCCGACGTTCTTGTCGGTGAAGGCGATGGTGCCGTTGGTCTTCAGGATGGCGTTGTTCTCGCCCGCCAGACCGTCCGCGATCTCCCGGACCGACCCGGTCTTCGTCGTGCCGGAGCCGACGATCTCGGGCGCATCGTTCCGGCCCGCGACCGTCAGCTCCGCCCGCTCGAAGTTCGTGAAGGTCATGTTGCGCCAGGTCAGGTTGCCCCTGGCCGACCACGCGTCGTTGCCGAGCGCGGTCCAGCCGGCCGCCCTGGCGGCGGCCTCGAAGCTCGCGAGGTCGGCGGCGTCGATGCTCAGCGCGAGCGCGTCGGTTCCGCCGCCGCCGTCGAAGGTGGTGGTCGAGGTGTCGATGCTCGACAGGCCGAGGCTCAGCTTGTCGTCGCCGCCGCCGAGATCGACCCGCCCGTCGATGTTCCAGTTCTTGCCGAGCGTGACCGTGTCGACGCCGTTCGCGCTGCCGGAGAGGCCGCCCTTCAGGGTGAAGCCGTCGCCCGCCTTGACGGTGTTGACGTTCTGGTTGCCGTTCAGGTTCATCCCGCCGCCGACGGTGACGCCGGTGCCGAGCGTGAGGGTCTTGGCCGAATAGGCGCCGTTGGCGTCGATGCCGCCGCCGAGGCTGACGCCGTCGCCGAGCCTCATCTGCATCTCGGCCGGGGCCTTCGCCGTGCCCGCGCCGTTCATGACGATCCCGGAATCGGATTTGGACCTGTCCCCGATCGTGACGGAATCGACGAGCCCCGCGCCGCTGCCGCTCATGCGGATCTGGCTGAAGGTGTTCTCCTCACCCAGCACGACCGTGTTCCGGACGTCGGCGCCGTCCATCAGGATGTCGCCGCCGTTGAACCGCGCGCCGAGTCCGGTCTTGACGGAGGCGGTGTGCAGGCTGTTGCCGAAATCGAGGTTGCCGTTCCTCAGCTCGAAGAAGTTGCCGGCCTCCAGGCTGTTCGAGCCGCCGCCGAAATCGCCGCCGTTCATCAGCCGGACGTTGTCGCCGAACACGACCGCGTCGTCGGCCTTCGTGGTCTTGAGGCCCGACACCACGGTGACCTGGCTGTCGGTCGGGAAGCCCGGATCGGCCGAGCCGCGCAGCGTCACCGTGAGGGTCTGGACCGCGACGCCGCCATGGCCGTCGTCGATGGTGACGGCGTAGGTCTGAACGACGGTCTGGCCCTCTTCGAGCTTGTCGAGGGCGGCGTCGTTGACCTTGAAGGTCCAGGCGATCGAGCCGGTCTTGGCGCCCACGCCCGTCGTCGGGTTCCCGAGGGTCAGGGTGCCCAGATAGTTCGCGCCCTTCGGCGTGAGGCTGACCGTGTGGGTCTCCGCGTCGGCATCCGCGAAGGCGATCAGGCCGCTCGTCGTCAGCTCGGCCTTGTTCTCGCCGGGCGTGGCGTTCTTGAGTTCGGTCACGTCGCCCGAGAGGGTCGAGTATGTCTCGAACACCTTCGGGGCGTCGTTGCCCGGCGTGTCGTCGACGTCGGGCACGAGGAGGCCGCAGAGGCAGACCGCCTCGCCCGTCGTCGCGCAGGGGCTCGAAGGGGCGGAGGGGTCGAGTTCGGCGAGGTTGCCGTAATTGGCGATCTTCAGGTCGCGCACGAGGCCGATCAGCGCGTGGTCGCCCGCGATGCTCGACTTGCCGATCAGGTAGTCGGCCCGCTCCACGTCGGCCGGGACGACGCCCTTGCCGGTCGCGATGACGGCCGCGTCCTTCGTGATGCGCATCGTTCCGTCAGGATCGACGCCGACGCGCCACGTCGCCGTCTCGCCCTCGACGATCGCGTCCTTGGCGACGAGGCGGTAGGTCTGGCCGCCCTGCTTGATCACGAACGCGACGTCGCGGCCCTCGCCGACCTGACCGAAGGAGATGGTGTCGGCCGTGCCGTTGCCGAGGTCGAAGATTTTCTGGTTGCCGCCGCCGTTGAGGTCGTCGAAGCGGGCCGTCACGGCGAGCGCGAAGGCGCCGTCGATCTGCTCGTGGTCGATGTTGTAGGCCAGGGTGGGCCCGGATCCGAGGCTCCCGGTCTCCGCCAGGGGCACCATGTCGACGCCCACCATCTTGGCGACGGAGGGCACGCCCGCCTTGTCGACGGCGAACAGCATCCACACGCCGGGGGGCGCGACGTTCGCCTTCGGGATCGTCACCTCGATCGTGTTGCCGTCCACGACCTTGTAGGAGAGCTCGACGAAGCGCGCGTCCGCGTTGCGGGCATGCGTCGTACCGCTGGTCTTCAGGAAGGTGATCTTGCCGATATCGGAGGTGTCGTCGACGGTGATGCGGACGGTCGAGCCGGAATCGACGTTCCTGGGCGCCGCCTCGATCTCGGGACGATCGGCGTTGACGACGCCGTTCTTGTAGAGATAGCCCGGCGTCAGGATCTGCGCGTTGGCGTTCTCCTGCGGCCCGGGCGAGCCGCTGCCGCCGGAATAGATCGTGCCGTCCGGCAGGAGCAACGCGGTGGAATGATACATCCGCGCGAGGTCCTGCGCCTCCGAATACGTGGTCTTGCCGGTCACCGGATCCCAGAACAGCACCGTGAGCTGCGCGTCGCCGAGCGAGTCGGCGAGCAGCCCCCCGCTCGACGAGCCGCCCACCATCGCGACCTTGCCGTCCGGCAGCATCACGAAGGTGCCGTTGGTGCGGGCGACGAGGTTGCCCGAGCCGTCCTCGTCCTTGATCGCGAAGGCGAGTTCCCACTTGATCGTCGGCTGCGACAGGTCGGCCTTCCAGACCTGCCCGGTGGTGGAGGCGACGAGCACCTTGTCGGGCTCGTACATGATCGAGCCCGTGAGGTTGCGGGTGTCGAAGGGCAGCTTGCCGATCTTGGCGACCGCGCCGTTGCCAGAGACGTCCATGCGGTAGACGTCGTGGCCGGAATTGCTCGACCCGCCCGCCTCGATCATGATGACCGAGCCGTTGCTGATCTGCCAAGCGTGCGGATAGTAGTAGGTCCCGGTCAGCGTCCCCTCGCCGTCGTGGAAGTCCTTCACTTCCGTACCGGTGAGCTGGCGCATCCCGGTCTTGGAATTGTAGATCTCCGCGTAGGTCGAGCCGACGTTCCTCTCGTCGCGGCCGCCGACGATCAGGATCTCGCCGTTGCTCAGCGTCACGGTCGTGCCGTACCAGCGGGCCTGATGCAGGGCGAAGTTCGAATCCGTCTCGGAGATGTTGCGGATGGTCTGCGTCTTGTAGTCGAACATCACCACGTCATGACGCCCGGACCACGTGCCGGCGCCCTGGCCGGTATTGTGGTTGTCGCCGCCCATGATGATGACGTTGCCCGTCTCGGGATCGACGGCCATGTTCGAGCAGAAGATGTTCGTGCCGGTGGTGTTGGGCAGGACCTTCAGCTCGTCCGTCGCGGGATCGTAGATCGAGTAGACGAAGCGCGCATCGAAATCACCGCCGGTCCCGTCCGTGCCGAAGGCGAGGACCTTGCCGTCCGGCAGGACCATCGAGTGGATCGGGATCAGGGCATCCTTGATGATCTTGCCCCACGCGCCGTTGCCGTCCGGATCCTTCGAGGCCGCATCGATCATAGGTCAACTCTGTTCTGGTTTGGGGTGCGGGTGGGTGCCGCGGCGCGAACCGATCGCGCGGCGTCAGGCCGGATGCGGACTCAGCGGGCGCCGCAGCCGTCGAGGTCCGGGAGCGAGGCGAACGGGCCGTGCGCACCGGCCCCCTTCAGGGCGGCGCCGAGCGCCGCGAGAAGGAGCAGGCCGCCGGTGAAGGCGACCGGGCATCCCCAGCAATGCAGGGAATCGGCCGCGATCCGTTCGACGACCGAGAGCTGTCCGGAGCCCCCGCACAGGGACGAACCCAACGCCCACGCATGCGTGGCGTGGCTTGCGATCTCTGCGACGCCGGCGCTCACGAGAGCGAGCCCGGTCGCCCCCAGGCCGACCACGGCGGCCCCGTACAGATTTCGATCGCTGATGCTCATCCCTTGTCTCCACTTGCCGCTCGCGGGATTGCGCGAAAACTGCAGTCAGAGAGCCGATGTCGGCTTAAAAAACAATCAATCCCCGAATATCCCGGGTCCGTCTGACGCCGCATGGATAATGAATTCGAAACGGATATTCACACTTGAGAAGATCGTTGGTCATTCGAAGAATTCGGCGGACTGTCCCGCCTACATCCGCCGGTACCGGGGTCGTCTACCCTGCTATGGAGCAGCTGATGGGACGTGCCCCCTCTCTCTATGGGCAGGGCGATCGCATATGCCGAGCGAGCCTAGCCCCGGTCAGGCGCGGG
>NZ_LSIX01000854.1:0-401 GCF_001556475.1 Methylobacterium sp. CCH5-D2
GGCCGAGGCCGCCCGCCTCGTCCTGGCGCCGCGGGCGACCTGCCTGCCGGCTTCCGAGGCGACGGCACCCGACCCGGACGAGACCCCGCAGGACGCGGCCGACGACGAGGCCCGGGACGGATCCGCGACCGAGCCTCCACCGGACGACGGACCGCGCGACGAACCGCGCGACGCCTCCCCCGGGCCCGCCCCGGAGGACCTCGTCCTCTCCGCCGCCCGCGCGGCGATCCCCGCCGACCTGCTCGCGACCCTCGCGGGCGGCGCCTCCGGCAAGGCCGCCGCCCGGGCCGGGCGCTTCGGTGCGGGGGCGCCCGATCCCCGCCGGGGCCGCCCGGCCGGCGCGCGCGCCGGCGACCCGCGCCGGGGCCGGCTCGATCTCGTCGCCACGCTTCGCGCCGCCG
>NZ_LSIX01000855.1:0-6619 GCF_001556475.1 Methylobacterium sp. CCH5-D2
ACCCAATCCGGGACGGAGCGCGGCCCCGCCACCCAGGTCACGGGAACGTGCGCGACCAGGGATGCGACGAGGCCGCGCCAGCACGGCGGCACGTCCGGGAGCCCGACGATCTCGACGGGCCCGAGCACCCGCGGCGCGTGGGCGAGACGCGCCCGCGCGGCCTCGGCGAGGTCGACGGGCCGCATCATCCCGGCCGGCAGGCGGGCGAGGACGGCCTCCTCCAGGCGCCGGACCGAGGCGGTCCGGTCGGCCGGGTCGGCCGACCGCGCCAGGTCGAAGGCGGCCAGCCACGCCTTCCGCACGGTCTCGGCGGCGGCGTCGACCATGCCCGGCAGCGTCTTGATGGGATCGAGCTCGCCGAGGTCCGTTTCGGCGAGGGCGGCCGGCAGAAGGCTCTTGAGCGTCTCGTCGTCGACCGGTCGCGCGAAGCCCCCGGCGAGGCGCGCCACCATGCGCTCCACGGGCATGAGCTGGACGCCATGGTCGGACCGGCGCGCGGCGGCCAGCCGGCCGTCCGACATGGCGAGGCGGCCTTGGATCACCACCGTCCGGCGCGCCATCATGCGAATCATTTCCCCGACCGTCGACCGTCACCCATCTCCGGCGAGGCTGAAGAAACGGTCAAGCTCGTACGAGTCGCCCCGGCCCAGCCGTGCACAACCTGCTCGAACCTGACGATGGCCGAGGCTTTGGCTCCGCGCCCGGGCGCGAGCTTGCGCGCTCTTCCCGGCGCGCCCGTGCCCAGCGCGGCCCGCTCGGGGTCGCCAGCTTCCCCTGGGCCCGCTCGGCCGCGCCCGTCACCGGGCGTCAGGCTTCGGGCACGCCGTCGAGCATCTCGGCGGCCAAGCCCGGCATCCGCGCCAGGACGCCCTCGTTTCGCCGGGCCCAGAAGCGCCGCAGCAGCGTCTCCGGAACATGCTCGTCGTACTTCGCGGTCTGGATGGTCCCGACGAACTCCGCGACGGCCGCGAAATCGCCCGGCACCATGCTCGCAACCCTGCGCAGGACCGCTCGGGCGTCGTCCGGGCTCACCCCGGGGAGCGTGACGCCAAGGTCGTGCGGCTCCGCCGGCAACCCGAGCATCGACAGGATGACCGCCAGGACGTCGCACGTCGCGCTGCCGCGCCACGCGAAGAGGTGAAGGTCGCGCCCGGTGTGCACCATCCGGGAGCGTCCCAGACCGAGGCGGCGGTAGGCCGACCGCCCCTCCGCGAGGAAGGTGCGGGCCCGCGCGTCGAGGTAGGCCGGCACGTCGTCGGCCTCGAAGACGCCGCGCATCTCCGCGAGGAGGCGGTCGTGCGTGGGCTCGGCGAACAGCCGCTCGAACTTCGGGATCACCCCGCCCCGGTGCGCGGAGACCTGCAGGACGTGGGCCCGCTCGTCCACCTCCTCGACCAGCCAGCGGCGCCCGGCGAAGACGACCAGGGTGCCCTGGGCGACCGCGTTGGTGAGCGGGATCGTGCCGAGCGCCCGGGTCCCGGCGACCAGGCGCCACTCCGCCCCGCTGTCGAACAGGGCGTAGAACTCGCGCGCGTGGACGAGGCGCTCGCCGCGCTCGCCCAGGAGCAGCGTGCCGTCCGGCGCCTGCTCGATGAGGCCCACCCCCGTCCGGGCCGCGCCGCGCAGCAGCTCCGCGAAGTCGCCCGGCGTCACCGAGGCGAACACCCCGGGACCGCAGAGAAGCCGATGGAGCGCGTCGGCCCGGGCGCCGCCGCGCTGCGCGATCACGGACAGGACCTGGTGCAGCAGGGCGGTCGCGAGCGCGGCGTCGCTGGCCAGCGGCGGCTCCACGAAGCGGGCGGCGAGCAGGCGGATGGCCGCGACCGCGCGCACCGCGTCCTGGCGAAGCTCGTCGAGGACCGAGGAGCGCGTGTCGAGCTCCTGCTCGCGGACGTAGATCCGGAGGATGGCGGGCACGCCCGGCCGCCGCCCCGTCCGGCCCAGGCGCTGCCGCAGCGACGCCAGCGAGCGGGGCGCGCCGACCTGGGCGACGGACCGCACCGAGCCGATGTCGATGCCCAGTTCCAGGGTGGAGGTGCAGACCGCGGTGGTCGGCAGGGACGCGTCCTTGAGGCGGCTTTCGAGCTCCTCGCGCAACTCCTTGGAGAGGTTGCCGTGGTGCGGGAAGAACTCGTTGGGGACCTCGCCCCGTTCGGCCCGGCGCCGCAGCCTGTCGGAGAGGGCCTCCACCAGCCGCCTGGAGCCGCCGAAGACCAGGTTGTTGCTGCCCCTCAGCGAGGCGAACAGGTGGTCCGTGATCGCGTCGAGTGCCGGCACCGGCCCTGCGCCGGCCGCGCCCTCCGCCTCGGCCCCGTCGGTGCCGTCGGCGTCGAGCGGCTCCAGGTAGCCGAGGATCCGAAGCTGGAGGTCCAGGCCGGCCCCGCCGTCCTGGAGCAGGCGGACGCGCTCCGGCGCGGTCGGGCGAAGCCAGGCCGCCGCAGCCTCGGCGTCGCCGATGGTGGCCGACAGGCCGACCCGTCGCGTCCTGCCCGGCGCGCCGAGGGCCTCGACACGTCTCAGCAGCGACGCCAGGTGGAGCCCCCGTGGGCCCGACAGGAGGGCATGCACTTCGTCGACGACCACGAAATCCAACGCCGCCAGCAATCGACTGGCATCGGCGGGACGCCGGATCAGCAGGGCCTCGACGGATTCCGGGGTGATCAGGGCGATGCCGGCCGGCTTGGCCAGCATCCGCGCCTTGGCCGATTGCGGCGCATCCCCGTGCCAGCGGACAAGCGGGATCTCCATCCGCTCGCAGAGCTGGTCGAGCCGCTGGAACTGGTCGTTGATGAGCGCCTTCAGGGGGCTCACGTAGAGCACCGCCAGGCCGGGTTCGGCCCGGCCGGCGATCCGGGTCAGGATGGGCAGGAAGGCCGCCTCGGTCTTGCCGGCCGCCGTCGCCGCGGCGACCAACACGTCGTCACCGCCGTCGAGGACGGCGTCGATCGCGCGCGCCTGGATGTCCCGCAGCCCCGTCCAACCCTGCTCCCGGATCCAGGAGCGGACCTCCGGGGCGAGGCGGTCGAAGGCCCCGTCGCGGAGGCGCCGCTCAGAGGCGGAAGCTGACGAGCTCATCGCCGGGCGCCGGGCTGGAGGGGACGTCGGCGTCCGCCCCGGCGTCATCTGCCTGGTCGTCGCTGCGGACCTCGACGTGCCCGAGCAGCTCCTTCCAGCCCGTGCCGGGGTTCTGCTCGATGACGGCAAGCAATTGAACGAAGGCGCGGATCGTGTTGCGCGGCGTCCGGAAGTAGGCCTCGCCGATCCGGTCGTTGCAGTGACCCATGAAGGCGCCGAGCGCCTCGTCCGGCACGAGGTGCCTGGCGGGGTCGCCGCCGGCGAACACCGCCCGGATGTTCGACAGCAGGATCAGCATGTCCTCCGGGGTCAGGTTCTGCAGCCGGATCACCGGGCCCGACAGGTCGACCAGGCCGCCCTTCGCGAAGGCATTCTCCGCCAGCCGGCTCTGGAGCGCCTGGTAGCTGTACAGCCCGCGGCGGGTGTCGAGCAGGAATTCCGGCGTGCCGCCCAGGGCCAGGCCGAGCCCGCGCACGTTCCCCTGCAGCACATCGTTGAGGATGCGCAGGACCTGCTCGAAGTTCTGGTTGCGCGCCTGCGCGCTCTGGAGCTTGTACAGGTTGACCAGCTCGTCGAAGACGACGAACAGGCCGCCGTAGCCCGCGAGCCGGACGAAGGCGGCGAGCAGCTTGAGCGCGTCGTAGACGTTGTCGTCGTCGACGATGGTCCGCACGCCCAGCGCCTGCCGGGCCTCGGTCCGCGTCGAGAACTCGCCGCGGAGCCAGCGCAGGGCCGCCGCCTTCAGCGCCTCGTTCCCGTCCTCGCTCCCGCGCCAGTACGCCTTCAGGACGACCGCGTAGTCGTAGCCCCCGACCTCGTCCTGGAGCGGCGCGAGCCTGCGGTCGATGACCCGCTCGACGGGCAGGCCGGCCTGTTGCGCCTCCTTGACCGCGTCCGTGACGAAGCGCTCGACGACGCTGCCCAGGGCGCCCCCGTCCGGCTTGGTGCGGGTCGCCATGTTGCGCAGGGCCTCGGCGTAGAGGGCCCGCGCCTGCCCCGCGCTGGCGTGCAAGCGGCGGTCCGGCGCGAGGTCCGCGTGCACGGTGACGAGCTTGCGTTCGAGGGCGACGAGCCGGACCAGGTTGAGGAAGAAGGTCTTCCCGGCCCCGTACTCGCCGATCACGAACCGGATCGAGGACCCCTCGTCGGCGACGCGGTCGATGTCGCGCACCAGGGCGGCGATCTCGGCGGCGCGCCCGACCTGGACGTGGCGCAGGCCCGTGCGCGGCACGACGCCGGCCGAGAGGGCCTGCAGGATCGCGTCACGGTCCCGCGGGCGGATGGTCGGGGCTGGCTGCATGGGGCTAGGCGGTGGTGCTGGGGAGCAGGTGGAGGCGAAGGTGGGCCGCGATGGTGACCGGGTCGTCGTGCTCGATCAAGGCCTCGTCGAAGCGCTCGAAGCCCCATTCGTTGATGGTCTCAAGCGCCCCGTCGGGAAACAGGCCGTTCGCGCGGGCCGCCCGGTCGAACGCCTCGCGCGGCATCGGGTCCGGGGATGCGGCGACCGCGGCGAGCAGGCCGGCATGGGCCGGATCGAGCCCGGCCGGGCCCGTGTCCGCCGGTGCCGGCGCGGGCGCTTCCGGGGCGACGCCACCCGGCGGCGAAACCGTGCCCGCACCTGACCCGGGCGCCGAGTCCTCGACGAAGATGTCCGAGAGCAGGCTTGCGACCGCCTGCGTCTCGCGGCGAACGCGCTCCAGCCGCGATGCGTCGATGACGACGCGCCCGGAAGCGCGGTCGCCGACGTCCCCGCGCGGTTGGCTCCCGTCGGCGCCCCGCGGCTCCGCCGACGCGGCCGACCCGAGCGGCCCGCGATGCAGGGCGGCGTAGATCCCGTCGGCCGGCAGCGCGAGGAACGCGTGCAACCGTTCGAGGAACCGCACCTCCGCGGGTTTGGCTTGACCGCCGGCCATGACGGCCGCGAGCGCCGCCCGCGCGCAGGCCTGGCGCTCGGACAGGGGGCGGCCCGCCAACCGCCTCAGGATCCCCTGCGGCTTCGGCGGGTTGCGGTGGATCGACAGGGCGTAGGCGGTCAGGCGGGATTTCTCGGCAAGGCTGAGGGTATCGGTGCCCCGGATCGCGGCGAGCATCCCGTCGGCGGCGCCCTGGGACACCGCGCCGTCCGACGCCGCGGCGAGGCATGCGGCCTCGATGACGCCGCGCAGCGCCAGGTACTCGGGGCGTGTCGCGTCGACCGGTGCCCCGGCGGCCCCCTTGAACAGGACGACCGCCGCATCGGCGTCCGAGGCCGAGGCGCCGGCGCGAGGTTCCGGCCCGTAGCGGCGGTCCGGTTCGATGCCGATGCCGACCCGGTCGAGCGCTTGGCAGAGCTGCGTCACGCCGGCCTGCGGCACGCGGCCTTCCTCCGGCAGCGGGATCTCCATCACCTCAAGCAGCCGGCGCAGGGACGTGGCCGGCATGGCCGCTCCGGCGGCGAACAGGGCCTCGCAGCGCTCGCCGACGGCCGTCCACGCGTCGCCTGCGCAGGCCAGGTCCGGCGGCAGGAGCAGGGCCGCCTGCACGCTCCCGCGGGCGTCCGGGCGCCTGCCGACGAAGCGGCTGAACGCATCGAGCTCGTCGGTGCAGGCCTCGACGAGCTCGCGGAGCTTCCTCACGGGGGCGGAGACGGCAGCGATATCGGGCAGGGACCCCGGCGCCTTGAGGTCCACCTGGAACGTCGAACTGGCGGCTCGATAGGACGCCTTGATCCGCGCCTTCGGCGCGCCGACCTTGAGTCCCTTCGGGTATTTGGCCGGGAACCGGAGGCGCCAGAGCGCCGCGAACTCGTCCGGGCATCGCGTCACCGGCGTGCGGAAGCCGCGGTCGGGCAGGCCCGCCAGCCAGAGGAGGGCGTCGTCCGCGTCGAGGGGCTGGCCGTCGGCCAGCTTCCGGCCGAGATGGACCCTGACGGCGAGCGGCAGTTCGTAGCTGTAGAAATTCGGGTCGAGGTTCAGCTCGGGACGCCGCTCCTCCGCCGCGGGCACCAACAGCCGGGCGGCCTCGACGAAGCTCCGCGCATAGGCCTGGAACGAGCTGTTCGCCCCGTAGATCGCGCGCAGGCGCTCGACCTCCGCGACCAGCACGGGCGCGTCGGCCGCGACCCCTTCCTTGAACAGCCGGTATTCCAGACCGTAGAAGTACAGGAAGACGAGCGCGATGCTGGCCGCGGGGTCGGAGCGCCCCCCGGCCAGCCAGTCCAGGTAGGCGCGGCGGCCCGCCGGGTTCAGCCCGTCGTACCGGCACCAGTAGGTCAGGCCGGTCGCCGAGCCCCGCCCCGCCTTCGCCACGGGAAGCGCGGGATCGATCAGGCAGTTCTCCCTGCGCCACGGATCCGACCCGAGCTTCTCGCCGACGTAGATCAGCCCTCCCGTCACCGTCAGGCCCTGGATCTCGACCGGTTCGCCGGGAGGGACCCAGCGCGCCGACCGGCCCCGCTTGCCGCGCCCCTCCGGCGAGGGTTGCGGCACGGGCGCGGGATCGTCGGGTAGGGGCGTGACCGTGAAGGCAGGCTCGACGTGCGCCTCGGAGGCAACCGCCTCGGGGG
>NZ_LSIX01000856.1:0-9239 GCF_001556475.1 Methylobacterium sp. CCH5-D2
CGTCGGCAGCGATGAGCATATGGGCCCCTACAACCGGGCGCTCGCGGAGATCGAGACGGGCCTCGCCCGGCTCGGGCGAACGGCGCAGGAGCCGCTGCGGGCCGGCGCGCCCGCGCTCGCCGAGCTGATCGCGCGCAAGCGCGACTTTGCCGCCCGCGTGATCGCGGTCCGTCGTGAGCAGGGCTTCGAGCCCGCCACCGCCCTGGTGCGCACCGGCGACGGCATCGCCCTGATGGAGGCGATCCGCGCCGAGGTGACGGGAATCGAGGCGGCGACCGAGCGTCGTCTGGCCGACCTCAGGGACACGGAATCGCGCCGCTCGCTGCTGCTCTCGCTGGTCTCGGGCGTCTGCGCGCTCGCGGCGATCGCGTTGCTCGCGCGCCTCGCGCTGGTACGCCGACGGGAATCGCTGCGCATGTCCGCGCTGCTCGACGGGGTGCTGGCCAACGCGCCCGTCGGGCTCGGCTTCCTCGACCGCGACCTGAAGATCCGACACATGAACCGGGCGCTGGCGCAGATGAGCGAGCGCGGCTTCGGCGCCGACCTCGGCGCGCCGATCTGGGCGATGCTGCCGACCCTGCGCGAGGCGCTCGCCCCGAAGCTCGCGGCCGCGCTGGAGGAAGGCCTCGTCACGCCCGACGTGCCGGTCGCCGTGCCGACGCCGAGCGCGCCGGGCGGCGTGCGCCGCTTCTCGATGAGCTTCTATCCGCTCCGCGGCAGCGGCGGCGAGGGCTCGCACGTCGAGGGCGTCGGCCTCGTCGTGGTGGACGAGACGGTCCGCCACCTCGCCGAGGCACGCCTTCGGCGCAGCGAGGAGCGCTTCCGCTCGCTCATCGAGGCGAGCGCCGCCATCGTCTGGACGGCCGCGCCCTCGGGCGGTCTCCATCCGCGCCAGGCCGGCTGGACCCGGTTCACCGGGCAGGACGACGCGGCCTATGCGGGCCTCGGCTTCCTCGACGTGGTCCATCCGGAGGACCGCGAGCACACGCGCGCGGCCTGGACGCGGGCCGTCACGACGCAGACGCCCTACGAGGTGGAGCACCGGATCCGCCGCCGCGACGGCACCTACAGGGCGATGAGCGTGCGGGCGATGCCGCTCCTGGAACTCGACGGCACGATCCGCGAATGGGTCGGCACCCATACGGACGTCACCGAGGCCAAGGCCGCCGAGGCCGCGATCCTCGCCGCCCGCGAGGCCGCCGAGGAGGCCAATCGCGCCAAGAGCCAGTTCCTGGCCAACATGAGCCACGAGCTGAGGACGCCGCTCTCGGCGGTGATCGGCTATTCGGAGATGCTGCAGGAGGAGTTGGAGGATCTCGGCGAGCCCGATCTCATCGCCGACATGCGCAAGATCGAGGCCAACGCGCGCCACCTGCTCGGCCTGATCAACGACGTGCTCGACATCTCGAAGATCGAGGCCGACCGGGTCGAGATCTACGCCGAGACCTTCGACGTCGCGCAGGTGGTGCAGGAGGTGGCGTCCACCGTTGAGGGCTTGGTCGAGAAGCGGGGCAACACCCTCGCGCTCGAGCTCGGGTCCGACCTCGGCAGCGCCCACACCGACGTGACGAAGCTCCGGCAGTGCCTGATCAACCTGCTCAGCAACGCCGCCAAGTTCACCGAGAACGGCCGTATCAGCCTGCGGGCGACGCGCGCGGGACCCGACCTGCGCTTCGCCATCGCGGACGACGGCATCGGGATGAGCGCCGAGCAGGTCGGCCGCCTGTTCCAGCGGTTCACGCAGGCCGACGCCTCGACGACGCGGCGCTTCGGCGGGACCGGGCTCGGCCTCTCGATCACCAAGGCCTTCGCGGAGATGCTGGGCGGTGCGATCACGGTGGCGAGCGAGGAGGGCCGGGGTACCACCTTCACCCTGAGCATCCCTGCGACCTTCCACGCCCAGGACGAGGTGAGTGCGGAGGTGCCCCCCCCCGACGGAGGCGACGGGCGCACGATCCTGGTGATCGACGACGACGCGGCCACGCGCGACCTCCTCGCCCGCTTCCTGGAGCGCGAGGGCTTTCGCGTCGCGACCGCCGAGGATGGGCGGCAGGGTCTCGATCGTGCGCGCGCGTTGCGGCCGCGCGCGATCCTGCTCGACGTGACCATGCCGCGCCTCGACGGCTGGGCGGTGCTGCGGGCCCTGCGGGCCGACCCGGAACTCGGCGCGACGCCGATCGTGATGGTGACGGTCCTCGACGAGCAGAACCTCGCCTTCTCGCTCGGCGCGACGGACTACCTGCAGAAGCCGATCGAGTGGGCGAGCCTGAAGGCCGTGACCGACCGCTTCCGGCCGACGACGACCGAGGGGCCGATCCTCGTCGTGGACGACGACGCGGACGCGCGCGGCAGGGTCGTGGCGGCCCTGGAGCGCGAGGGCCTGCCGGTGCGCGAGGCGGCGCATGGCGGCCTCGCATTGGAGGCGGCCGGGCGCGAGCGGCCGGGCCTCGTCCTGCTCGACCTGATGATGCCGGAGATGGACGGCTTCGCCTTCCTGCGCGCCTTCCGGGCCCGGCCCGATTGGGCTGAGGTGCCGGTCGTGGTGCTGACGGCCAAGGATGTGACGGGCGAGGACCGGCGGCGGCTCGCGGGCCAGGCCGACCGGGTGATCAGCAAGGGCAGCCTCAGCCTCGCCGATCTGGCGCGCGCGGTGCGGGATCTGGTGCCCGAACCAGCGGAGGCGGGCTGAGGACGCCCGCCTCGTGAACCCCGTCCCTCTCGCAGGGCGCGGGGTTCCGACGGGCCTACTTCTCGACGAAGGCCTTCTCGATCACGTAGTGGCCGGCTTCGCCGTGATTGCCCTCCTCCTGCCCGCGGCCGGAGAGCAGTTCGCGGGTGTCGCGGATCATCTCGGGGCTTCCGCAGAGCATGAAGCGGTCGTCCTCGTTGGAGAGCGGCGGGAGCCCGATATCCGCGAACAGCTTGCCCGAGGTGATCAGGTCGGTGATCCGGCCGCGATTGCGGAAGGGCTCGCGCGTCACGGTGGGGTAGTAGATCAGCTGGTCGGCGATCATCTCGCCCAGGAATTCGTGCTTCGGCAACGTCTCGGTGATGGTCTCGCCGTAGGCCAGCTCCTGCACCTGCCGGCAACCGTGGACGAGCACCACCTTCTCGAAGCGGTCGTAGGTCTCCGGGTCCTTGATGATCGACAGGAAGGGCGCGAGCCCGGTGCCGGTGCCGAGCAGGTAGAGATGCTTGCCCGGCAGCAGGTTGTCGAGCACCAGCGTGCCGGTGGGCTTCTTACCGACGATGATCGGGTCGCCGACCTTGAGGTGCTGCAGCTTGCTGGTGAGCGGGCCGTTCGCGACCTTGATCGAGAAGAACTCCAGCTCCTCCTCGTAGTTGGCCGAGACCACCGAGTAGGCGCGCAGCAGCGGCTTGCCCTCGACCTCGATGCCGATCATCGTGAACTCGCCGTTGCGGAAGCGGAAGCCCGGATCGCGCGTGGTGCGGAACGAGAACAGCGTGTCGGTCCAGTGGTGCACCGACACCACCCGCTCCTCGAAGAACTTGCTCATGGACGGATCTGTCCCCGAATCTTTCTCGAAACCCTTTGTGGCGGGCTATCTCGCACCTGCGGCAGCCGCGTCAAGGCATAGCTGGCACGCGGGCGCCCACGGGCCCAGCCACTTGGAATCACTCTTAAAACCGGGCTGGTGCGTGCGCCCTCAAAGCGGCTTCAGTCCCGCCTCGATCTCGGCACGCCGCGGCTCCAGAAAGGGTGGCAGGGCGAGCCGCTCGCCCAAGCGATCGAGCGGCTCGTCGGCCGTGAAGCCCGGGCCGTCGGTGGCGATCTCGAACAGGATGCCGTTCGGCTCGCGGAAGTAGAGGCTGCGGAAGTAGTAACGGTCCACAGGCCCGCTCGTGGGCATCCGGCGCTGCCGCAGCCTGTCGGCCCAGGCTGCGTAGTCCGCGTCGGGGATGCGGAAGGCCACGTGGTGGACGGCGCCCGCGCCCTGCCGGGCCGGCGCCGCGGGATCGTGCAGAAGCTGGATCTCGGCGGCCGGGCCGCCCGCCCCCATCCGGAACACCCGCACCGGCCCCTCGGGCAGCTCGAAGCTGCGGTCGTGCGTCATGCCGAGGATCTCGGTGAGCACCGCCTCGGTGCGCTCCGGCGCCGGAACCGAGAGGCGGATCGGCCCGAGCCCGCGGATCTGGTGCTCGGTCGGCACGGGGCTCTCCGCCCAGGGATGGCCGGGATCGGTCTCGTCCGCCACCAGCGCGAGGCGCTGGCCCTCCGGGTCATCGAAATCGAGGGTGAGGCGGCCGTCCCGCTCGAGGGGGGCCGCATGGTCGACGCCCTGGCGCCCGAGATGCGCGCGCCACCAGTCGATGGATGCGGCGGGCACCCGCAGATGCGTGCGGCTGATGCTGTTGCTGCCGCGGCGCTCCGGGGCTGCCGGCCAGTCGAAGAAGGTGATGTCGGTGCCGGGCGAGGCCAGCCCGTCCGCGTAGAACAGGTGGTAGGCCGAGACGTCGTCCTGGTTCACCGTCTTCTTCACCAGGCGCAGGCCGAGCACCCGCGTGTAGAAGGCGAAATTGTCGGCCGCCCGCGCGGTGATCGCGGTGAGATGATGGATGCCGGTGAGCTGCATGGGATCGGCTCTCGAAGAGTTCGGTCGCGGTACCTATCCCTTGTGAGCCCGTTGGGATCCCGGAGGATGGAAACCCTTGGGCGGGGCCTCGGGGCAGAGCCCCGAGCTCGGCTTCGCCGAACCACGAGGGCTCCGCCCTAGACCCGCCAAAGGTCGTGGACCTTTGGGATCCAGGATCAGAAGCCCGTGGGGCGGCCTGCGGCGACGACCAGCATCTTGCCGTCCGCGAAGGTCCTGGCGGCGGCGCGGCGGATGTCGGCCTGGGTCACGCCCGACACCATGTCGTTGCGGCGCGCGAAGTAGTCCATGCCCAGGCCCTCGAAGGCGATCTGCACGAGCTGGTGCGCGATCTTGGTCGAGGTGTCGAAGCCCAGCGCGTAGGAGCCGGTGAGGTAGTCCTTCGCCTTCTGCAATTCCTCATCGGACGGACCGTTTGCAACGAGCCGGTCGATCTCCTCGGAGATCACCGCCAGTGCCTCGCCGACGCGCTCGTTCTTGGTGGCGGTGTAGCCCCAGATCATCGCGGTGGCGCGGTGGCTGACGAGCGAGGTGCCGACCGAGTAGGCCAGCCCGCGCTTCTCGCGCACCTCTTGGAACAGGCGCGAGGTGAAGGCCCCTCCGCCCAGGATGTGGTTGAGCACGTAGGCCGGAATGAAGTCCGGGTCGCGCCAGGGCACGCCGGCGAGCCCGAAGCGGATCACCGATTGCGGCACGTCGAGATCGACGACCTCGCGCCGGCCGAGGCCCTGCACCACGGTCTTGGGCACAGCGCGGAGCTCTCCAGCCTCCGGCAGCGCGCCGAAGGCCCGGTTCAGACCTTCGGCGAGCTGGGTCGCGGTGATCGCGCCGACCGCCGCGACCTTAACGGCACCGCGCCCGATGATCAGGGCGTGCATCGCCAGCAGGTCGTCGCGGGTGATCGCCGCCACGCTCTCGAGCGTGCCCGAGGACGGCCGGCCGTAGGCGTGGCCGGCGAAGCCCTCGCGGAAGAACCGGCGCGAGGCCAGCACGCCCGGGTCGTTCTGCTGGTAGCGCAGGCCCGCGATCATCTGGGCGCGCACCCGCTCGATCGCGTCGGCGTCGAGGCGCGGCTTGGCGAGCGCGAGCGCCAGCAGGTCGATCGCCTCGTCGGCGTGCTTCGTCAGCATCTTCAGCGAGCCGCCGATCGCGTCGGGGCCGGCATGGAAGGACAGCTCGATCGCGCGCGCGGCCAGCCGCTCCTGGAAGGCGTCCGAGGTGAGGTCGCCCGCGCCCTCGTCGAGCAGGCGGGCCAGCATCTGCGCGCAGCCGGCCTTGCCCTCGGGATCCTGGGCCGCGCCGCCCTCGAAGGTGAAGGCCAACGCGATCATCGGCACGACCGGCGACTCGACGTGCCACGCCTCGACGCCCGCACCGCCAGGAACGGGCAGCGCCTTCGTCGGCGCGTTGACGGTGCGGGTGTCGGTCTCGGCCAAGTTCATTGGGAACCTCGTTGTTCTCGTTCGGCCGCCTGAGAGCCGCGGCCGCCTCGGATGCGCTGCGGTTCGCGCCGCTACTCGGCGGCGATGGCGACCGGCGCGTCGGCGTCCTTCGTCTTCGTCAGGTAGCCGGTGACCGAGCGGGCTGGCGTGAGCCAGCGCTCGGAGGCCGCCGAGAGGCGGTCCTTGGTCACGGCCTCGATGTCGGTGGGCCAGCGGCGCACCTCCTCGACGGTCTCGCCTATGGCGAGCGCCGAGCCGTAGATGCGGGCGAGCGAGGACTGGCTGTCGGAGGAGTAGACCGTCTCGGCCACGAGCCGCGTCTTGGCGCGCTCGATCGCCTCGGCGCCCAGCGCCTCGGCGGGCGCGCGGCGCAGCACGCGGTCAACCGCCTCCTCCAGCTGCTCCAGGCCGACGCCCTCGGCGGGCACCGCGTAGACGGAGAAGCGGGTGTCGTCGATCGCCGAGCCCATGTACCAGGCGCCCGCATTCACCGCGAGGCCCTGCTCCAGCACCAGCTTGCGGTAGAGGTAGGAGGTCGAGCCGCCGCCCAGCACCTCGGCCAGAAGCTCGAGGTCGTGGCAGCCGCCGTCGCGGGCGGTGATGCAGGAGGGCGTGAGGTAGAGGCGCTGCAGCGTCGGCTGCTCGACCTTCGGATCGGCCACCGCGAGGCGGCGCATCGCCCGGGGCTCGGGCTCGCGCGGGCGGCGGCGCTCAGGGCGCGCGCCCTGCGGCGCGACCTGCCCGTAGGTCGCCTCGGCCTGGCGGCGGACTTCCTCGGGCGTGACGTCCCCGGCGACCACCAAGATGGCGTTCTCGGGCGTGTAGAAGCGCTTGTAGTAGGCCAGCGCGTGCTCGCGGTTCAGCCCCTCGATCTCGTGCATCCAGCCGATGATCGGGATGCCGTAGGGGTGGTGCACGAAGAGCGAGGCGGCCATCGCCTCGGAGAGCTGCGCGGACGGATCGGTCTCGACCCGCATGCGGCGCTCCTCGAGCACCACGTCGCGCTCGGGCGCCACCACGGCGTCGTCGAGGACGAGGCCCGACATGCGGTCGGCCTCGAAGGCCATCATCGTACCGAGATGGTCGCGGGCGACGCGCTGGAAATAGGCGGTGTAGTCGTAGCTGGTGAAGGCGTTCTCCTGGCCGCCGAGGCCCGAGACCGCCTTCGAGAAGGCGCCCACGGGGTGCTTCTCGGTGCCCTTGAACATCAGGTGCTCGAGGAAGTGGGCGATGCCGGACTGGCCGATCGGATCGTCGGCCGAGCCGTTGCGGTACCAGATCATGTGGGTGACGACGGGCGCGCGGTGATCCGGCACCACGATCACGTCGAGGCCGTTGTCCAGGCTGAAGCCGGTGACGGCCGGGCCGCCCGCCTCGGAGCGCCCGTGAGGCGCCGCGTCCGCGCGGCCGGCGCTGACCGACGGCGTCTGCGGGAAGAAGGTGGGCGTCCCGTGCCTGAACAGATGCATGCCAGTGTCCCTGTGGCGCTCGGCCTCCCCGCACACCGTGACGCGCGAGTCGGGCCGACCGTGTCCGGCCTGTCCGATCCGCAAGTTCCGAACCGGTAGCCGCCTCTCATGTTGCGTTTCCGGACCCGCGTCGCAACCGGGCCACGGTGCGACGGATCATTGCCGCCGCAGCTGCTCGCGCTGGTAGACGCCCGGATCGGACTCCTCGCGCTCGCGGCTAGGGTTGTTGATCGGCTCGCTGTTGGCGCGCGTGTTGGGGCGCGGCGACTTGCGGTAGCCGGTCGGTGGCTCGGTGAGGGTGTAGCGCGAAGGCTCCGTGACCGAGGGCTCCGCCGTCTCCGACTTGTCCTTCATCAGGTCGAACGGGTTGACCCAGAAGGAGTCGCGGTTGTTGTCGCCGGGCTTGTACTCGTTGGAGCGCGGGATCTGCGCGTCGGCGCGCCGGCCGCCGCGGATCTCGTCGGGCGAGAGCGTGGCGTTGTTGTCGTCGTAGCGGCCCTGCACCTGGTTGCCGCGGGGCACGCGCCGCTCCTCGGCCTCGCGCTGGCGGGCGACGATCTCGGGATCCTTGGGCCATTGCGGGTTGGCCGCCCGCTGGCGCGGCGCGGGCAGCGCCTTGCCGTCCATCTTCGGCGGCATCACCAGCGGCGCGCGCTCGCGGTAGTCGATCGGGGCCTGCTCCTTCTCGACGAGGCCCAGCGTGCCCAGCGTGTCGCGCATCAGCGAGCCGCTCTCCTGCGCGCCCGCGCCGGTGGCGCCGAGGGAGGCCGCCAGAGCGGCCACGGTGACGAGAGTCCTGCGATACCCGGTCATGCTGCCCCACAGATTGGCCGGGCGCTCCGGACCGCGCCGGCGGTCCGGGCGGCCGCGCTTCCGGCGGCCTGATCCGACCATCTCGGCCTGATCCCGGTTTCCGGCGATCGTATGGCGCCTTGACCGGGCTGTGCCAGAGCGGTGGTACACACAACCTGCAATGTGCTGTGGGTCGTGTTGCGCCGATCACACGGGAGGGGCGGGATCGGACGATCCAGCCGGTCCGCGCTCCGGTAGCAGGCTGTCAAGGATCAGCCCGACGACGCCCGCCACGATCGCCGCGTCGGCGACGTTGAAGACGTACCAGGACCATTGTCCCGCGTGCAGGTGCACGAAATCGAACACCGCGCCGTACGCCGCCCGGTCCACGGCGTTGCCGAGCGCTCCGCCCGCGATCAGCCCGAGCGCAAGACCGAGAAGCCGCGAGCCCGCCCGGTGCATCCAGACGGCGAGGCCCGCCGCGGCCACGACCGACAAAGCCACGAGCAGCCAGCGGCCGAGCCCGCCCTCCTGCTGGAACATCCCGTAGGAGACGCCGCGATTCCAGACGACGACGAGGTCGAGATAGGGCCCGAAGCGCCAGGGCTGCGTCAGCACGAGGTCGGTGCCGAAGTAGAGCCAGAGCTTCGAGGCCTGATCGAGCGCGAAGGTGAGGACGAGGGCGAGGAGGCCGAGGCGGAACGGGGTCATGGGCCGGCCCACGCAGCGTCCCCTCCCCCCTCTGCGGGGGAGGGTGGCCCCTGCGTCAGTAGGGGTTGGTCGGGACGTAGTCCCGCAGAGAGGGGACCCCAGCTTACGATATGGGCGTGGCCTTCATGCAAAGCGGAGCCCTCGTCGGCACCGCCGCTCCCCTCTCCCCCCCTGCTTCGCAGGGTACCCTCCCCCGCAGAGGGGGGAGGGAG
>NZ_LSIX01000857.1:0-15489 GCF_001556475.1 Methylobacterium sp. CCH5-D2
CCCCGCCGAGGCCGAGGCCAAGGCGATGGCGCGTTGGCTCGACCCCGCGACCCGGCCCCCGGCGCCCCAGCGCCCGGCCTTCGCGGGGGAGCGCGATCCCGTCATCGGCCTGTTCCCGGCGAGCGAGGGCACCCGGTGAGCGAGACCGTCGCGATCATCGATTACGGCTCGGGCAACCTGCACTCGGCCGCCAAGGCCTTCGAGCGCGCCGCCCGCGAGGCCGAGGTCGACCGCCGCATCGTGGTGACGGGCGATCCCGCCATCGTCGCCGCCGCCGACCGGGTGGTGCTGCCGGGGGTCGGCGCCTACGCCGATTGCCGCCGCGGCCTCGACGCCGTGCCCGGCATGGTGGCGGCGATGGAGGAGGCCGCCCACGCGCGGGCCCGTCCCTTCCTCGGCATCTGCGTCGGCATGCAGCTCCTGGCCACCCGCGGCCTCGAATACACGGTCACCCCCGGCCTCGGCTGGATCCCGGGCGACGTCGGGCCGATCCGCCCGGCCGACCCGACGCTCAAGATCCCGCACATGGGCTGGAACACGCTGGTCGCCGGCAGCCATCCCCTGCTCGCCGGAATCCCGACGGGAAACGAGGGGCTTCACGCCTATTTCGTGCACAGCTACGCCCTGAAGGCCGACCGCCCGGCGGACGTGGTGGCGGAGGTCGATTACGGCGGCCCCGTCACCGCGATGGTCGCCCGCGACACCGTCGCCGGGACGCAGTTCCACCCCGAGAAGAGCCAGCGCCTCGGGCTCGCGCTTCTCGCCAACTTCCTCAAGTGGCGCCCCTGAGAACCGACCTGTCTCTCGGAGGCAAAAGGGCTTTTCGCGTGATCCTGTACCCGGCCATCGATCTGAAGGAGGGGCGCTGCGTCCGCCTCGTGCAGGGCGACATGGCCCAGGCCAAGGTCTTCAACGACGACCCCGCCGCCCAGGCCGAGGCCTTCCAGCAGCAGGGCTTCTCCTGGCTGCACGTGGTCGATCTCGACGGCGCCTTCGCGGGCGAGCCCCGCAACGCCGCGGCGGTCGACGCGATCCTCGCCCGCGTCGGAATTCCGGTGCAGCTCGGCGGCGGCATCCGCGACATGAAGACCCTGGACGCCTGGATCGCCAAGGGGATTGCCCGCGTCATCATCGGCACGGCCGCGGTGCGCGACCCCGCCTTCGTGCGCGAGGCGGCCCGTCTCCATCCCGGCAAGATCGCGGTCGGCATCGACGCGAAGGACGGGCGCGTGGCCGTCGAGGGCTGGGCCCAGACCTCCAGCATGACCGCCGAGGAATTGGGGCAGCGCTTCGAGGACGCGGGCGTCGCGGCGATCATCTACACGGACATCGCCCGCGACGGCATCCTCAAGGGCCTCAACGTCGAGATGACGCTGGCGCTGGCGCAGGCGGTGCGCATCCCGGTGATCGCCTCAGGGGGGCTCGCCTCGATCGAGGACGTGCACCGGCTGCTCCAGCCCGACTGCGCGCTGATCGCGGGCGCCATCACGGGCCGCGCCCTCTACGACGGCCGCATCGACCCGCGCGCGGCGCTCAAGGCCATCGCGGAAGCCGGCCGGGCCGGCCTGTGATAGGCTGACGGCTCGACAGGATCGCGCCAGGAGGCTGCGATGAGCGCCGTAAAGGCGGCGGCCCGGCCGCAGGAGGCCGGGACCGCCTACGAGGACGATTTCTACACCTGGACGCAGGAGCAGGGCGCGCGCCTGCGCTCCGGCGACCTCGCGAGCCTCGACCTCGAGAATCTCGCCGAGGAGATCGAGAGCTTGGGGCGCAGCGAATTCAACAGCCTGGTCAGCGCCTGGCGCGTGATCCTGCTGCACATGCTGAAGTGGGACCATCAGCCCGAGCGCCGGACCCGTGGCTGGGCACTATCGATCCGGACCCACAGGAACGACGCGGCGGATGTTCTGAAGGACAATCCCGGCCTCAAGAGCCGCTTGGCCGAGGGGTTGGAGCGTGCCTATCGCGGCGCACGACTGGAGGCCTCCCGCGAGACCAACCTGCCGCTCAAGACCTTTCCGACGACCTGCCCCTACACCCGGGAGGAGATGCTCGCGCGCCCCTTCCCGGCCGACCCCGACGACACGACCGACTGAGATCCCGTCTTGCTCAAGACCCGCATCATCCCCTGCCTGGACGTCAAGGACGGCCGCGTCGTCAAGGGCGTGCAGTTCCTCGAACTCCGCGACGCGGGCGACCCCGTCGAGGCCGCCAAGGCCTACGACGCGGCCGGCGCCGACGAGCTCTGCTTCCTCGACATCACCGCGAGCCACGAGGCCCGCGGCACGCTGCTCGACGTGGTGAGCCGCACGGCGGAGGCCTGCTTCATGCCGCTGACCGTGGGCGGCGGCGTGCGGGCCGTCGAGGACGTGCGGGCGCTGCTGCTCGCGGGCGCCGACAAGGTCGCGATCAACACGGCGGCCGTGAAGGACCCCGATCTCGTCGCCCGCGCGGCGGAGAAGTTCGGCGCCCAGTGCATCGTCGTGGCGATCGACGCCAAGCGTGTCTCCGGGCCCGGAGAGCCAGCCCGCTGGGAGGTCTTCACCCATGGCGGGCGCAACCCCACGGGGCTCGACGCGATCGCCTTCGCGCGGACCGTGGCGGCAAAGGGCGCGGGCGAGCTGCTCGTCACCTCGATGGACCGGGACGGCACCCGATCGGGCTACGACCTCGCGCTGACCCGGGCCATCGCGGACGCGGTCGCGGTGCCGGTGATCGCCTCGGGCGGCGTCGGCGGCCTCGACGACCTCGTGGCGGGCGTGGCCGAGGGCGGGGCGAGCGCGGTGCTGGCCGCCTCGATCTTCCACTTCGGGCAGCACAGCGTGGCCGAGGCCAAGGCCCACATGGCGGCGGCCGGCCTCGCCATGCGGCTCGACGCGTGAGGCGCCCTAGGACGAATGTCGTGGGGAGGGCACGCCATCTGTCAGCCGGGCGACTTGCCCGCGGGCCGCGCGTAAAGCAATTTCCCGCCATACGCGGCGCCGTTGCGGGCTCCCGGATGCACGGTGTTGCATGAGCGATTACACGTTGAACGACCTCGCGCGGCTGGTGGCGAGCCGCGCCGGGACCTCTCCGGACTCCTCCTATACGGCGAAGCTCCTCGCGGGCGGCCCCGCCAAGGCGGCCAAGAAGCTCGGCGAGGAGGCGGTGGAGGCCGCCATCGCCGCGGTCCAGGGGGACAAGGCGGGGCTGACGGCGGAGGCCGCGGACGTGCTCTACCACCTCATGGTGGTGCTGCAGGCCGGCGGCGTCAGCCTCGACGCGGTGATGGCCGAACTCGAGCGCCGCACGGCGCAGAGCGGGCTCGCCGAGAAGGCCGCGAGGCGCCACACATGAGCTTCGCCCCGGCCCCGATCGGCGAGACCGGCCAGGATCCGGTGACCGGCGCGGGCTCGGACCGGCTCTCGCCCTACCGCCGCTTCAGCCGGGACGAGTGGGCGAGCCTGCGCGCCGACACGCCGCTGACCCTCTCGAGCGAGGACCTCACGCGGCTGCAATCGATCAACGACCCCATCTCGATCGAGGAGGTGGTGGCGATCTACCTGCCGCTCTCGCGCCTGCTCTCGCTCTACGTCGCGGCGACGCAGGGGCTGTTCAAGGCGACGCAGCGCTTCCTCATCGCCGAGCGCGAGCGCAAGGCCCCCTACATCATCGGGCTCGCGGGCTCGGTCGCGGTCGGCAAGTCGACCACCGCCCGCATCCTGGCCGCGCTGCTCGCCCGCTGGCCCAACACTCCGAAGGTCGATCTCGTCACCACGGACGGCTTCCTGCTGCCGAACGCCGAGCTCGCGGCCGCCGGCCTGATGGAGCGCAAGGGCTTCCCCGAGAGCTACGACACGGCGGCGCTGCTCCGCTTCCTGCACGACGTGAAGGCCGGCCACGGCCGCGTGACGGCGCCGCTCTACTCCCACCTCGTCTACGACCGGGTGCCCGGCGAGGAGCGGGTGGTGGAGAGCCCCGACATCCTGATCGTCGAGGGGCTGAACGTGCTCCAGCCCGCCCGCCTGCCGCGGGACGGCACGGCGATCCCCTTCGTGTCGGACTTCTTCGACTTCTCGATCTACCTCGACGGGCACGAGGACGACCTGCACCGCTGGTACGTCACCCGCTTCATGAAGCTGCGCCAGACGGCGTTTCGCGATCCGCGCTCCTACTTCCGCAAATACGCCGAGGTGCCGGAGGCGGAGGCGCTGGCCATCGCCGATCGGCTCTGGACCACGATCAACCTGCCCAACCTCGTCGAGAACATCCTGCCCACGCGCCAGCGCGCCAGCCTGATCCTGTCGAAGGGCGCGAGCCACCGCATCGAGAGCGTGGCGCTGCGCCGGCTCTGAGGCGCGATCAGGCGAAGGGGAATTCGGCCTCCGCGATGTAGGGCCCGCCGCCCGTCGATTCGCGGGCGGAGAACACGGTGACGGCGCGCGCCTCGAAGCGCAGCGGCTCGAACAGGCCGCTCTGGGCGACGTACATCGCCACCGCCTCGGGGCTCGCCTCGCGCTTGAGACGGGCGAGGGTGACGTGGGGCGTGAAGCGGCGCGTCTCGGGCGCGACGCCGGCCCGGCGCACCAGCCGCTCCTGCTCGGCCTGCAGGTCCATCAGGGCCGGATCCTGCGCCACCGCGGCGAAGAGCGCCCGCGGCCGGTCGCCCCCGAAGGCGCCGAGCCCCTCGAGCACGACCGGGACCGGATCCCGCGCCCGCAGGCCGGCGAGCGCCTCCAGCACGTCCTCGGCCACGTCCGCGTCGATGTCGCCGAGGAAGCGCAGCGTCACGTGGTAGTCCGTGGCCTCGACCCAGCGGGCGCCGGGCAGGCCGCCGCGGAAGCGGGCGAGGCGCGCGCCGATCTCCGAGGGCACGGCCAGCCCGGTGAACAGGCGCGGCATCGGGCGGCTCCCCTCAGCGCTCGGACTTGCCCAGCCGGCCGAGGAAGCTCTCGACCGCGGGCAGGATGCCCGTGACGATCGCCCCCACGCCCCGCGGGTTCGGGTGCAGGCCGTCGTCGAGGTTGAGCCCGCGCTCGCCCGCCACGCCCGCCAGGAAGAACGGGTAGAGCACCAGCCCGTGCGCCTGAGCGAGATCGGGATAGATCGCGTCGAAGCGGGCCACGTAGTCCGGCCCGAGATTGGCCGAGGCGCGCATCCCCGCGAGCAGGACCGGGATGCCGCGGTCCTTCAGCCGGGTGATGATGCTGTCCAGCGCCTTCCGCGTCACGGCCGGGTCGGTGCCGCGCAGCATGTCGTTGGCGCCGAGTTCGAGGATGACGCCGTCGGTCCCGTCCGGAACCGACCAGTCGACCCGGTCGAGCCCGCCCGTCGCGGTGTCGCCCGAGACGCCCGCGTTGGCGACCGCGACCGCCCGGCCGCGCTTCGTCAGCTCCCGCTCCAGCACCGCCGGGAAGGCGGCGTCCGCGGGCAGGCGGTAGCCGGCGGTCAGGCTGTCGCCCAGGGCCACGAGCTTGAGGGTGCGGGCGGGCTCCGCGCCCGCCGGGAGGGCCGCCGGCATCAGCAGGGCCAGCGCGGCGAGGAGGAGGGCGATGAGGCGGCGCAGCGGGCCATCATGGCGCACCCGCCGTCCGGACACTTGCCGTCCGGGCACTTGCCGACCGGGCACTTGGCGTCCGCCCCCGGATGATCCCATATCGCCCCCGCAACCGCCGGGTGTCGTCGCGCACCGATTTCGCTGCCGCCACACCCGAGCCTCATCCGCCATGCGTCCCGTCATCGCGCACAGATCGGCCTCCCGGTGAGCACAGACAAGACCCGCGACACGAGCGGCACACAGTCGGTCGGCCCCGCGGTCGGCCCCGCGGTCGGCCCCTCGGTCGGCCTCCACGACATCGATCTCAGCCTCGGGCGCGGCGCCGCCCGCGTCCACGTGCTCAGGGGGATCTCGCTCGACGTCGCCCGCGGCGAGGCGGTCGGCCTCGTCGGCCCCTCGGGCTCGGGCAAGTCGACGCTGCTCATGGTGATGGCCGGGCTGGAGCGGCCGGATGCCGGCACGATCCGGATCGACGGCACCGATCTCGGCCATCTCGACGAGGACGCGCTGGCGCGCTTCCGCGGCCGGCGCATCGGCATCGTGTTCCAGGCCTTCCACCTCGTGCCGACGATGACGGCGCTGGAGAACGTGGCGCTCCCCCTCGAACTCGCCGACCGGCCGGAGGCCCATGCCCGCGCCCGGGCGGAACTGGAGGCGGTCGGGCTCGGGCACCGGCTGCACCATTATCCGGCCCAGCTCTCGGGCGGCGAGCAGCAGCGCGTCGCCATCGCCCGCGCGATCGCGCCGGATCCGGCGATCCTGGTGGCCGACGAGCCGACCGGCAACCTCGACGAGGCGACGGGCCGGCAGATCGTGGAGCTGCTGTTCCGGTTGAAGCGCGACCGCGGCGCCACCCTCGTCCTCGTCACCCACGATGCAGGCCTCGCGCGGCTCTGCGACCGCACCATCCGCCTGCGCTCCGGCCGGATCGAGGCCGAGGACGCCCCATCCCCCGCCGCGGCGAGCGCCTGATGCACGGCACCTTCACGCCCCCCGAGCGGGCGCGCCGCCTGCCGCTGACGCTCCGCCTCGCGCTCCGGGAGTTCCGCGGCGGCCTCTCGGGCTTCGGCGTCTTCCTCGCCTGCATCGCGCTCGGCGTGATGGCGATCGCGGGCGTCGCCTCGATCTCGCGCTCGCTCTCGGACGGTCTCGGCCGCGAGGGGAGGCGCATCCTCGGCGGCGATCTCAGCTACAGCCTGATCAACCGCGAGGCGACGCCGGAGGAGCGCGCCGTGCTGGCGCGCGAGGGCCGGGTCGGCACCGTCGCGACGCTGCGCGCCATGGCGGTGGCGGGCGAGGGCGCGGCGCTCGTCGAGCTGAAGGCGATCGACGCGGCCTATCCGCTGGCGGGCGTCCTCGTCACCGAGCCGCACGCGGACCTCGCCGAACTGCTCGGCCCCCGGGACGGCGTGCCCGGCGCCGTCGCCGACTCGGCCCTGCTGACCCGGCTCGACCTGAAGGTCGGCGACCGGATCACGCTGGCCGGCCACCCCTTCGCGATCCGCGCGACCGTGGCGAGCGAGCCCGACAAGATCGCGGGCGGCCTCGGCTTCGGCCCGCGCCTGATCATCGCGCAGGAGGCGCTGCGCGCCACCGGCCTCGTCCAGCCCGGCAGCCTCAACCGCTGGAGCTACCGCATCGCGGTGCCGGGCGCCGCGGACGCCGACCTCGACGCGGCGGCCGCCCGCATCGCCAAGGCCGCGCCGGAGGCCGGCTGGGAGATGCGCGCGCGCTCCAACGCCGACCCGCGCTTCGCCAAGAGCATCGAGCGCTTCACCCAGTTCCTCACGCTCGTCGGCCTCACCGCGCTCATCGTCGGGGGCGTCGGCGTCGCGAACGCCGTGCACGCCTTCGTGGAGCGCAAGCGCGGCTCCATCGCCACCCTGAAGAGCGTCGGCATGCCGGGCTCGCAGGTGGTCGGTCTCTACCTCGTGCAGGTGATGCTGATCGCCGGCCTCGGCACCGCGGCCGGGCTGGTGCTCGGCGCGAGCCTGCCCTTCGTGATCGACGCCCTGTTCGGCGCGGCGCTTCCCCTGCCGCTCAACCCGACGCTGGCGCCCGGCGAACTGCTGCTCGCGGCCGCCTACGGGCTGCTCACCGCCTTCGCCTTCGCGATCACCCCGCTCGGGCGCGCCCACGACGTGCCGGTCTCGGGGCTGTTCCGCGACACGGTCGATCCGTCCGCGGCCAGGCCGCGCCCGCGCTACCGGCTGATGCTCGCCGCGGCGATCCTCGCCCTGGTGGCGCTCGGGGTGGCCACCGCCTTCGACCGGCGCGTGGCGCTGGTCTTCATCGCGGCGGCGGGCCTCGCCTTCGGATTGCTGCGCCTCGTGGCGACGGGGCTGATGGCGCTCGCCCGCCGCCTGCCGCGCCCGCGGCGCGCGGCGCCCCGCATGGCGCTGGCCAACCTGCACCGGCCGGGCGCCTTGACGCCGACCATCGTGCTCTCGCTGGGCCTCGGCGTGACGCTCCTCGTGACGCTCAGCCTGATCGACGCCAACGTGCGCCGGACGATCTCCGCCAGCCTGCCCGCCAAGGCCCCCAATCTGTTCTTCCTCGACATCCCGTCCGCGGATGCCGACCGCTTCCACGACTTCCTGGCCAAGGCCGCGCCGAACGGAAAGATCGAGCGCGTGCCGATGATGCGCGGGCGCATCGTCGCCCTCGACGGCGTGCCCGCCGCCAAGATCCGGCCGCCGGAGGACGCCGCCTGGGTGCTCGACGGCGACCGCGGCATCACCTACGCGGACGACCTGCCCGAGGGCTCGGTGCTGACCGCGGGCCGGTGGTGGAGCGCGGAGGAGGCGCGGACGCCCCTCGTCTCGTTCGAGGCGGAACTGGCGCGGCAGCTCGGCCTGAAGATCGGCAGCGAGGTCACGGTCAACGTGCTCGGCCGCCCGATCACGGCGCGGATCGCGAACCTGCGCAAGGTCGAGTGGCGCAACCTCGGCATCAACTTCGTGATGGTGTTCTCGCCCGGCACCTTCCGGGGCGCGCCGCACGCCGACCTCGCGACGCTGAGCCTGCCCGGCGGCACCGACGGGGCGGCCGAGAACCGCATCCTGCGCGACGCCGCCCACACCTTCCCGTCCGTCACCAGCGTGCGGGTGAAGGACGCCCTCGACGCGGTCGGCGACCTCGTGGGCAAGCTGGTGCTCGCCATCCGCGGCGCCAGCGCGGTCGCGGTGCTGGCGAGCCTCCTCGTGCTGGCGGGCGCGGTCGCGGCCGGGCACCGGGCCCGGCTCTACGACGCGGTGGTGCTGAAGGTGCTGGGGGCCGGGAGGGCCCGCCTGCTCGCCGCCTACGGCCTCGAATACGGGGCGCTCGGGCTCGCCACCGCCCTGTTCGGGATGGTCGCGGGCGGGCTCGCGGGCTGGGTCATCGTCACGCGGGTGATGCGGCTCGACTTCGTGCTCGACCTCTCGGGGGCGCTCGTCGCCGCGGGCCTCGCGGTGGTCCTGGCGGTCGGCCTCGGGCTTGCCGGCACGTGGCGCATCCTGGGGCAGAAGCCCGCGCCCTACCTGCGGGGATTGTGAGCGGGGTGCCGCGTGCGAGAAGGAGCTGACGTTACGGCGTCCGCTCCTTCTCCGCCTCCATGTAGCGGCGCAGAACAGCGTTCATCCGGGCTTGGTAACCGCGGCCGCCCCGCTTGAAGAACTCCACCACGTCCCGATCGAAGCTGGCCTGGATCGTGGCCTTTGTCGGCGCCTCGTCGTGCGCGGGAAGGCCGACCGCGGCGCGGGCCCAATGGCCCTCGTCCGTCGTCGGATTGTCCTCGTCCTGCGCCGCGGCGCGCTCGATCTCGTCCTCAGGCATCGATCGCAGGGCCGCCCAATCCGTGCGGCCGGTCCGCGCAGCCGCTGGTTTGCCGCTTGGCATGGTAGATCCCTCGCTCCTTCCGATTCGCGATGCGGGCGGAGATGATGCGATATTTCGGTCCTCGCGGCGTGAATGTCACGTTCAGGACGACGCCGTGGTGCTCCGCCAGCATGTTGAAGCGCGGCTCACCGTAATTCCGGCGCGCGTCCACTGCCACCACGACGAAGCGGCCATCGAAGATCTCGTCGAGATCGGCGAAATCGATCGCGCGCCGATCCAGGTTCAGCGCACTCTTCGCATCGTCCCAGACCGTGCGCTCGTTCTCACCCATGGCCGGTGCATCGGTCCCCGTCGGCTCCTCCGTGCGGCGGAGCGCCCGCCAGCGCTGCGGACGGCCTGGATGAGCACGCTTCCAGACCGGCCGGAAGCCCGGAATCGAATGCCGGAGAACGACCGCCGGGCGCGGTTTAATCCCGAATTTCATGAACAAAATTAAAGGATTCCGGGCTCGAAAACAGGCCCTGCAAGCTCGGCGGAGGCCTTGTGTGCCGCCTCGCGACGCAACATATTCGGTGGCGAGGCGCTCTCCGGCGCCAGAGGTCCCCGCGTGGGCCTCGTCCGAACACCACGCTGAGAGAGCATCCTCAAGGGAACTCCCATGGCATTCGACAACAGCCCCTTCCGGTACGGCGCCCAGGCGCCGGGATACGCCGGCACGCAGGTCGACGTCGACCAGGGCCTGCGCAGCTTCATGCTCGGCGTCTACAACAACATGGTCGTCGGCCTCGGGATCTCGGGCCTCGTGGCGCTCGGCCTCAACATGGCCGCGACCGCGACGACCGAGACGGGCCGGCTCGCGCTGACGCCCTTCGGCCAGACCCTCTACAACACCCCCCTCAAGTGGGTGCTGATGTTCGCCCCCCTCGTGTTCATCTTCGTCTTCTCGATGCGGATGGACCGGATGTCGGCCTCGTCCGCCCGGACGATGTTCTTCGCCTTCGCGGCCGTGATGGGCGCGTCGATGTCGACGCTGCTCCTCGTCTTCACGGGCGCGAGCGTGGTGCGGGTGTTCTTCATCACCGCGGCGACCTTCGGCGGCCTGAGCCTCTACGGCTACACCACGAAGCGCAGCCTCTCGGGGATGGGCTCGTTCCTGATCATGGGCCTGATCGGTCTGATCATCGCCTCGCTGGTCAACATCTTCCTGGCGTCCAGCGCGCTGCAGTTCGCGATCTCGGTGCTCGGCGTGCTGATCTTCGCGGGCCTCACCGCCTACGACACGCAGAAGCTGAAGGAGATGTTCCTCTACAGCGGCGTCGATGCCGAGGGCGCGGCCAAGATGTCGGTGAACGGCGCCCTGACGCTGTACCTCGACTTCATCAACATGTTCCAGTTCCTGCTCTCGCTCCTCGGCGACCGCCGCTGAGCCCGACGGATCCGGAACGGATCGGAAGAGCCCCGGCGCGAGCCGGGGCTTTTTTTTGGGCCGACCATCGGGCTCTCCGGCGCGCCAGCGATGAACCGACGCAGGGCCGGCTCCGTGCGGAAACCGATCCTGGCGCGGTGGTTGGCCCGTCATGTGGTTCCTCTATGCTCTCACGGCCCTCGCCGGCCTCGCCAACGCGATCCAGCCGGGGCAGAACGCGACGCTCGCGAAATCCCTCGGCGTGCCGGTCACGGCCGCCCTGGTGACGCTCCTGGTCAGCACGGCGGTCCTGCTGGCCGGCGGCCTCGCGACGGGCAAGCTCGTCTGGCCCAGCGCCGAGCAGGCGGCCGCCGTGCCCTGGTGGGCCTGGGCCGGCGGCGTGCTGAGCGTCCTGCTGATCCTGGCCCAGCTCTACGCCTCGCCGGCGATCGGCGCGGCGAGCTTCCTCGGCATCATCGTGACGGTCGGCGTCTGCGCCTCGATCGCGCTCGACCATTACGGCCTGATCGGCTTCCCGCAGCACTCGGCGAGCCTGTGGCGCGTCCTGGGCGCCGTGCTGATGATCGCGGGCGTGGGGCTAGTCGCGATATTCTGAGACGCGCCAGGGTCCTGGTTTCGAAAGGTCGAGACCTTTCGCGGGTGCAGGGCAGAGCCCTGCATTTGGAACCGTCACCCCGGCTTCGCCGGGGCGACGGTTCCAACCCGGGGTTCCACCCCGGGACCCCGCCCAAGGGTGTGACACCCTTGGGGATCCCCGAACCGTTCAGACGGCCCGGAGCGGCTTCTCCAGCACGGCGATGACCCGGGCGAGGTCGTGGCCGCGCTTCAGCACGAGGCCGCTCGCCGCGATCACCGCGTAGGCGCCCTGGCGGCGGGCGAGCTTCGGGTCCTTCTCGATGCGGTAGAGCGGCATCTCGGAGGCGCGGCGGTAGATCGAGAACACCGCCTTGTCGCGCCGGAAATCGAGGGCGTAGTCGCGCCACTCGCCCTCGGCGACGCGGCGGCCGTAGAGGTTGAAGATCGTGCGCAGCTCGTCGCGGTGGAAGGCGATCTGCGGGGGGCTCGGCGCGTTCGGGAAAGGGATCACCCGCATCGTCACGTCGTCGACCGTCCGCTCGCTCATTCCCCCTCCGTCCCGCGCCCGTTCCCTGAATCGGCTCGTGAGCGGGAATGATGGGCGGCGCCCGTGCCGGCCGCAAGGGGGCCATCCGGGACCGCGGGCCGATCGCCTGTGTCGATCGGGCAACGCGGAAGACGCGAAGCACCACGATTTCGCCCAGATCGCGCCTTTTCCGGGCCTTGTTGCGGCAGCACAACAGGCCCTGAAATCTCGTCGGGCCCGTGCCCGGCCGGCGTCCGAAACCCGAGCTCCCCAGCCCTCGGCCGCCGTCCGGCTCCCACGATCCCGGCACTCCAGAGGTTTCGAGACCCAAGGACTCCAGGCCGCCCCACCCCGGGCGGCCTTTTTTCTGGCTGCGCCCCGGGCGCGGATGCGGCTATGAGCGGCCGGACGATGAGCGCGCCGCCCACCTTCGACGAGGCCTTCCGCCGATCCCTGCGCGACCTGTTCGCGTGGCGGCGCGACGTGCGCCGCTTCCGCACCGACCCGGTGCCGGAGGCGACCCTGCGCGCCTGCCTGGACGAGGCGCATCTGAGCCCCTCCGTCGGCAACAGCCAGCCCTGGCGCTTCGTGCGCGTCGCCGACCCGGGGCGCCGGGCGGGGGTCGCGGCGAGCTTCGCGCGCTGCAACAGCGACGCGGCGCTGGGCTACGCTCCCGAGCGGGCCGCGCGGTACCGGGCCCTGAAGCTCGCGGGCCTGCGCGAGGCGCCCGTGCATCTGGCGGTGTTCTGCGACGCGGACACGGAAGCCGGCCACGGGCTCGGCCGGGCGACCATGCCGGAGATGCTGCGCTACTCGGTCGTCGGCGCGGTGCAGACGCTCTGGCTCGCGGCCCGCGCCCGGGGGCTCGGCGTCGGCTGGGTCTCGATCCTAGAGCCGGAGGCGGTCACCGCGCTCCTCGACGTGCCGGCATCCTGGCACCTCGTGGCCTATCTCTGCCTCGGCTGGCCGGTGGAGGAGCACGCCGACCCGGAACTCGCCCGCCACGGCTGGCAGGCGCGCGGGCCGCTCGACCTTACCGAGCGCTGAAGGCGACGCCGCGCCCTTGAGCGAACGGATCGCCGCGCCTTTTACCCATCCGCGCGATGGACCCCCACAAACCCCTCGTCAACCAAGCTTTTTCCGGAACGCGAAAGCGAACCCGCGACTTACTCGGCGGGCATCACGGTCACGCTTGGCGGAGAAGGACGATGGCGGGTCGATCGAGGGTTTGGGCGGGGCTCGCCGGCATCGGGCTGGCGGCTCTTGGGGCAGCTCAGGGAACGGGGCGCGCGGAGGCCCGCGAGATGGTGGCCTTCCCGTACGCGGCGGCGCCCGGCTCGGTGGTGGTGAGCGCGTCCGAGCGCCGGCTCTATCTCGTCAACGGCGACGGCACGGCGATCCGCTACCCCGTGGCGGTGGGCCGGCCCGGCAAGCAGTGGTTCGGCACGACCGCCATCGACGGGAAGTACGTGCGGCCCGCCTGGTCGCCGCCCGCGGAGGTGAAGCGCGACAACCCGCGCCTGCCGAACCTGATCGCGGGGGGCTCGCCCGGCAACCCGATGGGCGCGGCGGCGCTGACGCTGTCGGGCGGGCAGTACGCGATCCACGGCACCAACCGGCCGAGCTCGATCGGCACCTTCGCGTCCTACGGCTGCATCCGCATGTACAACCAGGACGTGGTCGATCTCTACCAGCGGGTCGAGGTCGGCGCGACCGTGACGATGGTGCGATGAGCGCGCCGTCGCCGCAGGTCGGCCGACCTGCGGCGAGCGCGGGCCTCTACGCGGCCGGCGGGGCGGTGGCCTCGATGGCCGTGAAGGTCTCGAGGATGCGGTAGGTGTGCTCGATGCCGGCCGGCACCAGCCAGGAATCGCCGGGCTCGAGCCGCACGGTCTCGCCCGCGAGCACCAGCTCGGCCCGGCCCTTGAGCACGTAGCCGACGGTCTCGTGGGCCGAGACCGAGGTCGGCTTGTCGGCGTTCGGCGGCTCGTCGCGCCACATCCGCATGGCGAGGCGCTCGCCCCGGGCGAGGCCGATCTCGCCGTCCTCGCCCGCGGGCGCCTGGGCGCTCGCGATCTTGCCTGTCGTCATGTTGCTCTCCTTCGCGTCCACCAGAACGGGGCGAAGGGCCGGCCGTTCCCGTCGGCCGGCCAACGGTTCGGCCGCGGCCTACCAGCGCTCGCCGTAGGGACCGTCCCAACGGCGCCGGACCGGGGCGTAGCCGACGGGCACGCGCTCGTAGGCGATGACCCGGCGGGTCTCGTAGACCGGCTCCTCGTAGACCACGCGCGGGCGGGCATCGTAGGCCGGGGCGTAGCCGTAGGCGCGCGGCGGCGGGGGCGGCGCGTAGCCGTACCCGTAGGCCGGCTCGGCGTGGGCGGAGGCGGCGGCCCCGATGAGGGCGCCGGCCGCGAGGCCGCCGATCAGGCCGGCGGCGAGCGCGCCGCCGCGGCCCCTGGCCTCGGCCGCCGTGGAGGTGAGGGCGCCGACGCCGATGAGGGCGGCGGCCGCGAGCGCGGGGAGTCTCGTCATGGCCTGGTCCGGGTCCGTGCGGGGCGCGGCCGGATCGGCCGCCCACACCCGCAGACTGCACCGGCCCGGATGCAGGAGGCCTGAAGGCGGCGGACAGGAACGGTTCAGCTTGCCGCACGCGGCCCGTGCGCGTCTTGCGCAACGCCGGGGCCGCCCCGACCGTTATCCCGGCATGGCGCGCATCGCGATCCTGGTCGGAACGCCGGCCGGCACCCGGCTCCTGGCGGCCTCGCGCGAGCGGGAGGCCGCCCTCATGGCCGAGCGGCTGCTGGTCGGGCTCGACCGGGCGGCCCTGCCGGCGCCGCTCTGGGTGCAGTGCGCCGACGCCGCGCTCGCCGCCCGGCTGACCGCCTATCTGGCGGGCTTCCAGGCCGAGCTCACGGCCGTGCCCGCCGACGGGGCTCAGTAGCCGTCGGAGAGGTAGACCGCCCCGCCATAGGCCGGCGCGTAGCCGTACGACCGGCCGTAGCCGTAGCCGTAGCCGTCTCCCTGCCCGTACCCGTAGGGGCCGGGCGCCGCGTAGCCCCGCGGGGCGCGGCGCAGGGGGGCGGGCGCGTCGGCGCCGCGGCCCATCTGCATCCCGGCCGACATCACCCCGTCCGATTCGTAGGGGTTGCGGCCCCGGGCGGTGCGGACCCCGCCGCGGCTCGCGACGCGCGGGGCGGCCTCGCCCTGGACCACGATGCGGGTGTTGCCCGGCCCCTCCTGCTTCACCAGCCGGAACAGGGCGGCGGCCTTGCCCGGCGCGAGGCGGACGCAGCCGTGCGAGGCCGGGCGCCCGAGCGCCGAGAGGTGCGAGGAGCCGTGGATGGCGTGGCCGGAGCCGGTGAAGAAGATGGAGTGGGGCATCGGCGCGTCGTCCCATTCCCGCGAGAAATGGGTGCGGGCCATGCGCTGCGGCCGGTAGCTGCCGTTCGGCGTGTCGTACCCGGCCTTGCCCGTCGAGACCGGCCAGGAGAAGCGCGGCTGCCCGTTCACGCTGACCGCCATGGTCTGCGTGTCCTTGTCGATCCGGATCAGCACGTCCGCCCGCGCCGGGGCGAGGGCGAGGCAGAGGGGGAGGGCGCAGAGGAG
>NZ_LSIX01000858.1:0-17040 GCF_001556475.1 Methylobacterium sp. CCH5-D2
CTCACCCCAACCCTCTCCCTATGGGAGAGGGAGGCACGGCGCGGTTCACCGCACGCCGCCGAACCGATCAACCGGAGGCCGCCTGAGACGGGCGGGGGCGGTTCCCCGCCGCCCCTTCCGGCTATCCCCGCACCCTCTCCGCCACCGCCCGCGCGAGCTGCGCCGCCTGGTTGCGGATGTCGGGCACGGCCGTGCATTCCCAGAACACGCCGCGGATGAGCGGCCCGAGCGTCCAGAGCGGGGCCGGCAAATCGCCGGTCACTTCGCCCGCGACCGAGAGGTCGGGGTGCACGTCGAGCCCGATGCCGAAGGGACCGGGCCGGACCAGCCCGCGGCCGATCAGGCGGCGCAGGAGCGGGTCGGCGGTCTCGGCGACCCGGCCGATGCCGCGGGCGCCGAGGATGCACTGGACCGCGAAGGTCTCCGTCTCCCCTGCCCCGCGCGGCCGGCAGGTGACCAGCGCCTCGTCGGGCCGGTCCTCGATCGAGAGGAGCCGGGCTGCGCGGACCTCCAGCGTGCCCGCCGCGATCTCCGCGGCGATGGCCGCGCCCGCGGGCGGCGCGGCGCGGTGGCGGTGGACGTCCCAGAACGGGCGCAGGTGGCGAAGGAAGCGCGCCTTCTCGGCCTCCGGGAGGCCGAGCCAGAGCGTGTCGGTGATCGGCCGCAGGGCGTCCAGCACCCCGTGCCAGCCGACGCCGACGGCGGCTGCCGCCGCGACCTCCCGGCGGATGCGGGCGAGCAGCCGCGTGAGCGAGGCGCGCTCCCCCGCCGAGAAGTCCGGCAGCGGCCAGGCGCCGGCCGGCGCGTGCACGGTGGAGACTTGTCCCCGGCGCGAGAGCGCGACGATGCGGCCGGCAAAGCCGTGACGCCTGAGGTTCATCACCGCATCGACCATGCTGAGGCCGGTGCCGACCACGAGGACGGCGCGATCCGGGTGCAGGCGCCCGAACCCGTCCGGGTTCCAGGGATCGGCCCGGTGGCGGCTGGCCGGCTCCTCGGGGGCGGCGAGGTTGCCCATCGCCAGCACGGCGCCCGCGGCGGGAAAGCGCCGGCCGCCCTCGCTGCGCAGGACGAGGCGCCCGTCCTCCGGCGCGATGTCGGTGATCGCCTCGTTGACGAGCTGCAGGCGCGGGGCGCCCGGCCCGGTCACGGCGGCGGTGAGCAATTCGGAGAGGTAGCGCCCGTAGAGGCCGCGGGCCGCGAAGGTGCCGGCAGAGGTCCGGCGGATGCCCTCGGCCTCGTCGGCACCCGCCAGCCAGTCCTCGAACTGCGACGGCCGGTCGGGGAAGGCGCTCATGTTGGCGGCGCGCACGTTGAGGAGGTGGTCCGGGTTGCCCGTCGCGTAGGCACGCCCGCGCCCGAAGCGCTCGGCGCGCTCGCAGAGCAGCACCGGCCGCCCCGGCGGCAACTGCGCCAGGAGCTGGATCGCCGCCGCGGTGCCGCTGAACCCCGCCCCGATCACGGCGATCGGGAGCGGATGCGCCTCGGCGGGGAGCGGTCGGTCTGACATCGGTCTTTCGGGAACCCGGGTCGGTGCGGGAGCCCCGGCGGCTCCCGCGGAAGAGTAGCCTGCCGTACCCCGGGCCGCCATGGAAGGCACCTCCCTTCTCCGGGCGGGACGGCGAAGGTCGCGCCCGCCGCCCGCGCGGCCCGGAGACGAATCTTCGCCCGGCCGCTCCGGTCATGGATCCCAAAGGTCGAGACCTTTGGCGGGTGCAGGGCAGAGCCCGCATTGGCTTCCTTCAACCGGCGAAGCCGGTTGAAGGAAGCCAAACCCGGGGCTGCGCGCCCCGGACCCCGCCCAAGGGCCTGAGGCCCTTGGGGATCCCCAGGGCGCTCAGACGACCGGCGCAGCCACCTTCTGGCGCAGGCCGGTGATCACCGCCTTCAGGATCTCGGTGCCCGCGGCGGCCGGATCGGGGGTCGGCACGTCGCCGCGCGCCGCGTAGATGCGCTCGTGCACGAAGGCGAGCTTGGCGATCACCGCGGGCGTCAGCACGAAGGGGTAGAGGTCGCTCTGGCCCATGCTGCGCGAGAGCGAGTTGATCGCGTAGGTCAGCGGCAGCCACGCCGCGATCAGGCGGTCGAGGTCCGGCGTCCGGTAGGGGTCGAAGTCGATCACCACCGGCTCGCTCCGCCCCGTCCGGAGGCGCGGGCGCAGGTGCAGCTCGAAGGTCGAGGCGGTCTCCACCGTATCGACGATGTGCAGGTAGTGCGCGAAGGTCTCGGCGAAATCCTCCCACGGATGGCTCGTCGCGTAGGTCGAGACGTAGGATTCCTCCCAGTTCGCGGGCGCGCCGCTGGCGTAGTGCGTCTGCAGGGCGGCGGCGTAGTTCAGGCTCTCGTCGCCGAACAGCGCCCGGAACGCGTCGAGATGGGGGCTGTTCTGGACGAGCAGGTACCAGAAATAGTGCCCGATCTCGTGCCGGAAGTGGCCCAGTAGCGTCCGGTAGTGCTCGCCGAACAGCGTCCGGCGCCGTTCGCGCTCGACGTCGTCGGCCTCGGCGATGTTCATCGTGATGAGGCCGTTGAGGTGCCCCGTCATCACCGGGGGGCCGCCCAAATAGGTCTCGGAGGGATCGACCAGGAAGTCGAAGGCGAGGCCGTCCGTGTACTGGGCCCGGGTCGCGAGCGGCAGGTCGAGGCGCAGCAGCGAGTAGAACAGCCGGTGCTTGGCCGCCTCCACCTGCCGCCAGCGCGTGAGGTTCCAGGGAATCGTGAGGTCCGGCACCACGTGGTTGTGCCGGCAGGTGGTGCAGAAGATGTCGGGGGACTCGTCCGGCACCAGCCAGTTGCAGGCGCCGTGCCGGGCATTGGCGCAGAAGCGGTAGCGGCGGCCCGAATGCGCGTAGGCGTGGTAGACCGGAATCCCGGCCGAGCCCGGATGGGCCGAGGTGCCGACCGGCTCCAGCGCCGAGACCTCGTGCCGGTCGCAGACGTAGCCAAGGCGCCGCTCGCAGCTCTCGCAGGCGGTGGCCTCGAAGGTCACCGGCTGGTCGCAGGCCTGGCACTGGAAGATCTTCATACGTGGGTTCCGAGGCCGGCGCGTCCGTTGCGGCGGCCGGGCCGGGGACAGGCTTATCCTGTGCCACGCCCTCGACGCGTCAAAGTGTCTTGACGGACAAAGTTCCCTTGCCTCCTAACCGGGCCGTGCGACCGCCGCCCTCGACCCGCGGCGGGGCCGCACGGAACTTGCTTGCGGCGTCCCCCGTGTATCATCGGGCGTCGCCCCGCCGCGCGGCGGGATCGGGCGGCGTTCGTGCCCGGAATCGCTCAGACGAGACTGCCCGTGTCGATCAAAGCCGCCCTGCACCACGTCACGCACTACCGCTACGACAGGCCCATCAGCCTCGGGCCGCAGGTGATCCGCCTGCGCCCGGCGCCGCACGCGCGGGTGAAGATCCCGGCCTACGCCCTGACGGTGACGCCGCAGAATCATTTCCTGAACTGGCAGCAGGACCCGAACGGCAACTGGCTCGCCCGCCTCGTCTTCCCGGAGAAGACCGACGAGTTGAAGATCGAGGTCGATCTCACCGCCGAGATGGCGGTGATCAACCCGTTCGACTTCTTCGTCGAGGACTACGCGCAGGAGATGCCCTTCGCCTACGAGGCGGACCTGAAATCCGAGCTTGCGCCCTACCTCGCCCTCGACGAGGCGCAGGGACCCGAGCTCGACGCCTTCCTGGCCTCGCTGCCGGAGAAGACCGGGGGCGAGACCAACACGGTGCTGTTCCTCGTGGCGCTGAACCGAGCGGTTGCGGACGCGGTCACCTACGGCGTGCGCATGGAGCCGGGCGTGCAGAGCGCCGCAGAGACCCTGACCCTGGAGTCCGGGTCCTGCCGCGACTCGGCCTGGCTGATGGTGCAGATCCTGCGCCGCCTCGGCCTCGCGGCACGCTTCACCTCCGGCTACCTGATCCAGCTCGTGCCCGACACCACCGCGGTCGAGGGGCCGGAGGGCACCAAGACGGACTTCACCGACCTGCACGCCTGGGCGGAGGTCTACCTGCCGGGGGCCGGCTGGGTCGGGCTCGACGCGACCTCGGGCCTGCTCTGCGGCGAGGGCCACATCCCGCTGGCCTCGACGCCGCACTACCGCACGGCCGCGCCGATCTCCGGTCTCGCGGAGCCCGCCGAGACCGAGTTCGGCTTCGAGATGGGCGTGACCCGCGTCGCCGAGTCGCCGCGCGTGACGAAGCCCTTCTCGGACGGCGTTTGGGCCGACATGGACGCGCTCGGCGAGCGGGTCGACCGGGACCTTGCCGCGCAGGACGTGCGCCTGACCATGGGCGGCGAGCCGACCTTCGTGTCGATCGACGATTTCGAGGCGGAGGAGTGGAACACCGGGGCGGTCGGGCCGACCAAGCGCCACCTCGCCGACCAGCTGATCCGGCGCCTGCGCGACCGCTTCGGCGCGGGCGGCCTGCTGCATTACGGCCAGGGCAAGTGGTATCCGGGCGAGAGCCTGCCGCGCTGGGCCTTCGGTCTGTACTGGCGCCGGGACGGCAAGCCGGTCTGGTCGAACGCCGACCTGATCGCGCCGGAATCGGGCACGGGCGCCACCATCACGCAGGCCCGCAGCTTCACCGAGGCGCTGGCCGAGCGGCTCGGCCTGCGCGCCTACGTCATCCCGGCCTTCGAGGACACCGAGCACTGGGAGAAGGAGCGCGAGCGCCTGCCCGTCAACGTCACGCCGATCCGTGCCCAGAGCGGCTCGGCCGAGTACGATGCCCGGATCAAGCGGGTCTTCACCCGCGGCTTCGGCGAGCCGACCGCCTACGTGCTGCCGCTGGCAAGCCTCCCGATGGGGGGCTTTTCCGAGCGGGCCTGGATCTCGGAGGCCTGGGACTTCCGCCGCGGCCACGCCTTCCTGGTGCCGGGCGACTCGCCCGCGGGCTTCCGCCTGCCGCTGGGCTCGCTGCCGCACGTGCCGCCCGAGAGCTACCCCTACTACCAGCCCCAGGACCCGCTGGAGGCCCGCGGCGATCTCGCCGACCATCCGGGCCGCGCGGCCCCGCGCAACGGCGGCGGGGTCGAGGGCGTGGCGGTGCGCACCGCGCTCGCGGTCGAGCCCCGCGACGGGGTGGTGCGGGTGTTCATGCCCCCGCTCCAGCGCATCGACGAGTATTTCGAGCTCGTCGGCCACATCGAGGCGGCCGCCGCCCAGTGCCGCCAGCCCGTCCACATCGAGGGCTACGAGCCGCCCTACGACCCGCGCGTCAGCATCGTGAAGGTCACGCCCGATCCCGGCGTGATCGAGGTGAACGTGCACCCGGCCGCCTCCTGGCGCGAGGCGGTGGCGATCACCACCGGCCTCTACGAGGAGGCGCGCCTAACCCGGCTCGGCGCCGAGAAGTTCATGACCGACGGGCGCCACACCGGCACCGGCGGCGGCAACCACGTTGTGGTGGGCGGCGCGACGCCCGACGACTCGCCCTTCCTGCGGCGCCCCGACCTGCTGAAGAGCCTCGTGCTCTACTGGCAGCGGCACCCGTCCCTCTCCTACCTGTTCTCGGGCCTCTATATCGGCCCGACGAGCCAAGCCCCGCGCATGGACGAGGCGCGCCACGACGGGCTCTACGAGCTGGAGGTGGCGCTGAACCAAGTGCCGGAGCCGGACGCGCCCAACATCCCGCGCTGGCTCGTCGACCGGATCTTCCGCAACATCTTGGTGGACGTCACCGGCAACACCCACCGGGCCGAGATCTGCATCGACAAGCTCTACTCGCCGGACGGGCCCACGGGGCGCCTCGGCCTCGTGGAGTTCCGCGCCTTCGAGATGCCGCCGGACGCCCGGATGAGCCTCGCCCAGCAATTGCTGCTGCGCGCGCTGATCGCGTGGTTCTGGCGCGAGCCCCAGACCGGTGGTTGTGTCCGCTGGGGCACGGGGCTGCACGATCGCTTCATGTTGCCCCATTTTCTGGCGGCCGACTTCCGCTCCGTGCTGGATGACCTCGCCCGGGCCGGCTACGCTTTCGACCCGGCCGCCTTCGAGGCGCAGAGCCTGTTCCGCTTCCCCGTCTTCGGTCAGGTGGAGCACGCGGGCGTGCATCTCGAGCTGCGTCAGGCGCTGGAGCCGTGGCACGTGCTCGGCGAGGAAGGATCGAGCGGAGGGACCGTGCGCTTCGTCGACAGCTCCGTCGAGCGCCTGCAGGTGAAGGTGACCGGCTTCGTGCCGGGGCGCCACGTCATCGCCTGCAACGGCCGGCGCCTGCCGATGACCGCGACCGGCACCGCCGGGGAAGCGGTGGCGGGCCTGCGCTTCAAGGCGTGGCAGCCGGCCTCCTCGCTCCACCCGACGATCCCGGCGCATTCGCCGCTCACCTTCGACATCCTCGACGCCTGGAGCGGGCGGGCGCTCGGCGGCTGCCGCTACCACGTCTCCCATCCGGGCGGGCGCAGCTACGACACGCACCCGGTCAACGCCTACGAGGCGGAGGGGCGCCGCCTCTCGCGCTTCCAGCCGCACGGGCACACCCCGGGCCGGGTCGCGATGCCGCGCGAGGAGGTCAATCCCGAGTTCCCGCTCACCCTCGACCTCAGGACGCCCGGGCCGCAATGACCGCGCTCGCGGAGGTGAGGGAGAAGGCGGGCGGCCCGGCGCCGCTCGCCCGCTGGACGGACGGCTACGCGCCGCTGCCGGGCCGGCCCGACGAGTACCTCGCCCCCGACGGCACACCGCGCGACGCGTCGTGGTCGCACCTGCTCGACCAGCTCGGGCGCCTCGGCGAGCCCGAGATGATGGCCCGCTTCGTCTCGGCGGAGCGGCACATCCGCGATGCCGGCATCTCCTTCCGGGTCTATGGGGACCAGCGCGAGCACGCCTGGCCGCTCGGCTCCCTGCCGCTGGTGATCGGGGCCGCCGAGTGGCGCGCGCTCTCCGCCGGGCTGGTCCAGCGGGCCGAGCTGATGGAGGCGATCCTCGCCGACGCCTACGGCCCCGGCGACCTCGTGGCGGGCGGCCACCTGCCGGCCGCCGTGGTGGCGGGCTCGCCCGAGTTCCTGCGCCCGCTCCACGGGGTCGCGCCGCCGGGCGGGCGCTACCTCAAGCTCTACGCCGCCGATATCGGCCGGGGCCCGGACGGGCGCTGGCGGGTGCTGGCAGACCGGACCCAGGCCCCCTCCGGCCTCGGCTGGGCGCTGGAGAACCGGATGGTGCTGGCCCGCGCCTTCCCGGACATCTTCGAGGCCTGCCACGTCGAGCGCTTCCCGGCCTTCTTCCAGGCGTTTCGCGACGGCCTCGCGGCGGGTGCCGAGCGGGCCGACCCGCGCATCTGCCTGCTGACCTCGGGCCCCTACAGCAGCACCTATGTCGAGCAGGCCGCGCTCGCCCGCTATCTCGGCCTGATGCTGGTCGAGGGCGACGACCTCGTGATGCAGGACGGGCGCCTGCACGTCCGCACCGTCTCGGGGCTGAAGCGCTGCGACGCGCTCTGGCGCCGGATCGACGCCGACTATCTCGATCCCCTGGAACTGAACCCGGCCTCGCGGCTCGGCGTGCCGGGCGTGCTCGAAGCGCTGCGCAACGGCAGCCTCGTGATGGCCAACATGCCGGGCTCGGGCCTCGTCGAGTCGGGCGCGCTCGAACCCTATCTCGACGGCATCGCCCGGCGCATGCTCGGCGAGCCCCTGCGGCTCGCCGGCCCGCCGACCTGGTGGTGCGGCTGCCCGGACGGGCTCGCGCATGTCCGCGACAACCTCGATGCCCTGACGCTGCGCCCGGCGGCGACGCCCCAGCGCGGGGCCGGACGCGACGCGCTGCTCGGGGCGCAGGCGCTGGCCGCCGACCGGGCCCGCGCCGTCGCGACGCTCGGCGAGCGGCCCTTCGACTATGTGGGGCAGGCGCTCGGGCCCCTCTCGACCATGCCGGGCTGGGAGCGGACCGACGCGGGCCTGCGCCTCGTGCCGCGTCCCTTCGTGCTCCGGGTCTTCGCCGCGCGCACGTCCCAGGGCTGGCAGGTGATGCCGGGCGGCTTCTGCCGCGTCGCCGAGCGCGAGGACGCCGACCCGACCGAGATGCGCCTCGGCATCCGGGCGGCCGACGTCTGGGTCCTCTCCGAGACCCCCGTCGAGACCGCGACCCTGGTTCAGGGGCGCCCGCCCCGGGTGCGGCGGCTTGCCGGCCACCTGCCCTCGCGGGCCGCCGACGGGCTGTTCTGGTTCGGCCGCTACACCGAGCGGGCCGAGGGCGTGATCCGCCTCGTGCTCGCCCATCTCCGGAGCGTGGGCGACGCCGTCGTCACCGACATCGCCGGCGGCGCCTACGCGCCGACCGCCGCCCGCATCCGTCGCCTGATCGCCGAGTGGGGCGCGGGCAGCGCCGCCGACCTGCCGACCGCCGCGCTGGCCCAGGAGGCGCTCAGCGGGCGCACGGCGCCGGGCTCGGCCCGTGCCCATATCGAGTCGGCCCGCCGGAACGCCGCCAAGCTGCGCAACCGCCTCTCGGGCGAGGCCTGGCGCGTGTTGGCGGACCTCGTGGACCTGCTGGCCCTCGATCCGGGCCGGGCGTTTACCGAGTCGCAGCTCATCGGCCGGGCCGAGCGGGCGCTGAGCCACCTCGCGGCCCTCTCGGGGCTCGCCCATGAGAACATGAGCCGGGCGGCGGGCTGGCACTTCATCGATCTCGGCCGGCGCATCGAGCGGGCGATCAACACCTGCGACTTCGCCCTCGCGCTCGCCGACGACGAGGCCACGCCCGAGAGCCTCGGCGTGATGCTGGCGCTCTGCGACTCGCAGCTGAGCTACGGCTCCCGCTACCTGCAGGGCGTGGCGCTCGACCCCGTGCGCGACATGGTGCTGCTCGACCCCTACAACCCGCGCTCCGTCGCCTTCCAGGCGGAGGCGATCGCCCGCCACCTCGCCGACCTGCCCGCGCTCGCCGCCGACGGCGTGCCCGAGCCCCATTGCCGGCTGGCCGCGCGCATCGTGGCGGAGTTCCGCAGCGGCGAGGCCGCCGATTTCGACGCGGTCGGCATGGCACGGGTCGAGGGCGAACTGGAGCGGCTCGCCGACGCCATCGCCGGCCGCTACTTCCCGGCCGGCCCCCAGGCGGCGCGTCCGGAGAAGCTCGGGGGGCTCGGGTGATCTACACGCTGCGCCACCGCACCACCTACCGCTACGCCCGGCCCGTGCGCTTCGCCCGCTGCTCCCTGCGGCTGAAGCCGCGGGACGGCGACGGCCAGACCGTACTGGCGAGCGCGGTGACGATCGAGCCGAGCCCGGCCAGCGCGGTGACCCGGCGGGACTATTTCGGCATCGAGGCGCTCGGCATCTGTCTCGACACGCCGCACGCCGAGTTCGTGGTCGAGGCCAATTCCCGGGTCGCGGTCGACCGGCCCGCCCCGCCCGAGCCGGAATCCGGTCCCGCTTGGGACGCGGTGCGCGACGCCGTGGTGGCGAGCCGCGACCTCTCGGGCCAGGCGCCGGTGCACTTCCTCTTCCCGAGTGCCCGCGTGCCGCTGGTGCCCGCGGTGACGGACTACGCCCGCGCGAGCTTCGGGGCCGGCCGTAGCGCCTACGGGGCGGCCCACGACCTGATGCGCCGGATCCGCGCCGATTTCCGCTTCGATTCCGCGGCCACCGCCGTCGATACGCCACTCGCCGACGCGTTCCGGCTGCGCGCTGGCGTCTGCCAGGACTTCGCCCACGTGATGATCGCGGGGTTGCGCGGCATGGGCCTGCCCGCGGCCTATGTCAGCGGGTACCTGCGCACCACCCCGCCTCCGGGCCGCCCGCGCCTCCAGGGGGCGGATGCCAGCCACGCCTGGGTCGCGGTCTGGTGCGGGGAGCGGTGGCTCGGCCTCGACCCGACGAACGACTGCGCGGTCGGCAACGACCACATCGTGGTGGCGCGCGGGCGCGACTACGGCGACGTGTCGCCCATCGACGGCATCGTCACCGCCTCCGGCCGGCAGCGCCTGCGCGTCGAGGTGGACGTGATCCCGGAGGGTGAGGCCGCGCCGGAACTGGCGCTGGCGGTGTAGGGCGTGCCGCCTACGCGTCGTCGAGCGCCGCTCGCCAGTCACAGCCGGCGTAGAAGACGCGCAGGATCGTCACTTGAGATGCATCGACCGTGAAGGCGATCGTCAGCCGTCGAGCGAAGCCGACCGTCCGGAGGCCGGGCCGAATATCGTCGCGTCGCGTTCCACGCTCCGACGCGACGTCGAACCCCCTCAAGTACGTCTCGACGCGTTCGATAAAGGAGAGGGCGACCGTGGGCGATGCCGCCTCGGCGATCCAGGCGTAGAGATGGAGTAAGTCATCCCGCGCTTCAGGTGCGAGGACGACGATCCGGTGGATCACGCGTGGCCTTTCAGGCGCTCTGCATGATGAGCACGGATCTCGGAGAACACGCTCTCGGCGGAGAGGCCACGGGCAGGATCCGCCACCATCGCGTCGAAGGTCGGCGCGACCTCCTCGCGCAGCCAGCGCTCGACGGCATCGTCCCGCTCCCGGAGAGCCCGCAGGCCGGCACGGACGACCTCGCTGGTGGACGCATATGCGCCTGAGGCAACCTTTGCGTCGATAAAGGCTGCGTGCTCCGCCGGCAGACTGACGGTTCGCTTCTCGACTGTGGACATGGACGCCTCCGCACATCTCGGCATCCGCATGGTATGAACAATCCATACCGCCGTACAGTGCGCGGACCCCTACCCCCCGCCATCCGCGAAGCGCCGAAACGCCTCCAGCGTCTCGCCGCTGACGTGGTGCTCGATCCCCTCCGCGTCGCGCCGGGCCGTCTCGGGGCTGACGCCGAGCGCGCAGAGGAAGCGCTCGACCACTTGGTGCCGCTCGCGCGCTTGGTCGGCCAGGATCCGTCCGGCTTCGGTGAGGAACACGCCGCGATAGGGCCGCTGCTGCACCAGCCCGTCCTCGGAGAGGCGCTTGAGCATCTTGGCGACCGTCGGCTGCGCCACGCCGAGACGGGCCGCGATGTCGACCTGCCGCGCCTCGCCGCCGTCGCCGATCAGGTCGGCGATCAGCTCGACATAGTCCTCGGCGAGTTCCGAGCGCCGGGCCTCCCGGGCCTGCCGGAAGCTCGCGACATGGATCTCCGGATCGACGAGCGGGTCGCCCGCGGGGGCGGTCGTGCGGCTGGCCTGCATCGGTCGGGACACCTCGTCCGGGAGAGGAGTAGCGGAGGGCTGGCGGCCCTCATAGCCCAGGAGGCGCGCCGCCGGGAGCCCCCGGCCAGCCCTGGCCCGGCCTGTGCGGTCCGGCGACTTAGCTGTTCACAACGGTTATAGCAGGGGCTATATTGCGGCGCATGGGCCGGCCCGGCCCCCGAGGATCTTCGTGAACGTCAGCCCGCATCCCATTGCCCCGGACCCGAGCTGGCGCTCCGCCGAGGCGGCGGACGAGCCGAGCCTCGGCGCGCTCAACGCCAGCGTGGCGGTGCGGGCGAGCGGCTCCTGGCCGCGGCGCCTGCTCGGCTTCCTCGGGCCGGGCTACATGATCGCGGTCGGCTACATGGACCCGGGCAACTGGGCGACCGACATCGCGGGCGGCGCCCAGTTCGGCTACACGCTGCTCGCCGTCATCCTGATCTCGAACCTGATGGCGATCGTGCTGCAGGCGCTCAGCGCCCGGCTCGGCATCGCCACGGGGCGCGACCTCGCCCAGGCCTGCCGCGACGCCTATCCGCGACCCGTCGGCTTCGCGCTCTGGCTCGCCTGCGAGGCGGCGATCATCGCCTGCGACCTCGCCGAGGTGATCGGCACGGCGATCGCCCTGAAGCTGCTCTTCGGCCTGCCGCTCTGGCTCGGCGCCGTGATCACCGCCCTCGACGTGCTGGTGGTGCTGCTGCTGCTGCGCCGGGGCTTCCGGGCGCTCGAGGCCTTCGTGATCGGGCTGCTCACCGTCATCTTCGTCTGCTTCGCGGTGCAGATCGCGCTGGCCGCCCCCCCGGTCGCGGCGGTGCTCGGCGGCTTCGTGCCCTCCGCCGAGATCGTCACGAACCCGGCCGCCCTCTACATCGCCATCGGCATCATCGGCGCCACCGTGATGCCCCACAACCTCTACCTGCACTCCTCCATCGTGCAGACCCGCGCCTACCCGCGCGACCTCGCGGGCAAGCGCGAGGCCCTGCGCTTCGCGGTGGCGGATTCCACCATCGCCCTCACGCTCGCCCTCTTCGTCAACGCCGCGATCCTGATCCTGGCGGCCTCCGTGTTCCACGCCTCCGGGCGCACCGACGTGGAGGAGATCGAGCAGGCCTACGAGCTGCTCTCGCCGCTGCTCGGGGTCGGCCTCGCCTCGACGCTGTTCGGGGTGGCGCTGCTGGCCTCGGGCCTCAACTCGACCGTGACCGCGACGCTCGCCGGGCAGATCGTGATGGAGGGCTTCCTGCGCCTGCGCCTGCCGAGCTGGGCGCGACGCCTGATCACCCGCGGCATCGCCATCGTGCCGGTGGTCGCGGTGGCGATCATCTACGGCGATGCGGGCACCGCCAAGCTCCTCGTGCTGAGCCAGGTGGTGCTCTCGATGCAGCTGCCCTTCGCGGTGATCCCGCTCGTCAGCTTCGTCGCGGACCGGAGCAAGATGGGCGCGCTGGTGGTGCCCGGCTGGCTGAAATGGCTGTCCTGGGCCATCGCCGGCATCATCGTGATGCTGAACCTCAAGCTCCTGGCCGACACGCTGACGGGCGTGTGACCGGCCCCGCGATGGGATAGACGGGCGCCGTCGCCGGGTTGCCCCGGCGGGCGCGGCGATCCCGGATGAGCGTGCAGGCGAACACCAAGCGAACCTATGCCGGCCCCGATCTGCGCCGACTGGTCGAGGCGCGCGCCCGCGCCCTCGGCTTCTGCGCGCTGGGCCTGACCACCCCCGACGCGGTGCCGCTGCTGCCGGAGCGCCTCGCCGCGTGGCTCGCCGAGGGCGCGCAGGGCGAGATGGGCTGGATGGCGGAGCGCGCCGACCAGCGCGCGGATCCGGCGACGCTCTGGCCGGCGGTGCGCAGCGTCTGGGTGCTCGCCATGAGCTACCGGCCCGAGACCGACCCGCTCGCCCTCCTCGCCCGGCGGGATCGCGGCGCGATCGCGGCCTATGCCCAGCGGCGCGACTACCACGAGGTGCTCAAGGGCAAGCTGAAGGAACTCGGCGGCTACCTCTCGGCGAAGTCGGGATGCCCCGTGAAGGTCTTCGTCGACACCGCCCCCGTGATGGAGAAGCCGCTCGCCGAGGCCGCCGGGCTCGGCTGGCAGGGCAAGCACACGGTGCTGCTCTCGCGCGAGCACGGCAACTGGCTCCTGCTCGGCGCGATCTACAGCGCCGCCGCGATGGAGCCGGACACGGCCGGCGCGGGCCGCTGCGGCACCTGCCGGGCCTGCCTCGACGTCTGCCCGACGGCGGCCTTCCCCGAGCCCTACCGGCTCGATGCCCGGCGCTGCCTCTCCTACCTGACCATCGAGCATGCGGGCCCGATCCCCGAGGAATTCCGCCGCCCGATGGGCAACCGGATCTTCGGCTGCGACGACTGCCTCGCGGTCTGCCCCTGGAACAAGTTCGCGCGCACCGCCGCCGAGACCCGGATGAGCGCCCGCAACGACCTCGCCGCGCCGCCGCTGGCGGAACTCGCCGCGCTCGACGACGCCGGATTCCGGGCGCGGTTTGCCGGCACGCCGGTCAAGCGCACCGGCCGCGACCGCTTCCTGCGCAACGTGCTGATCGCGATCGGCAACGCGGGCGATCCCGCCCTCGGTGCGGCGGCGCTCGACCATCTCTCCGACCCCGCGCCGCTCGTGCGGGGCATGGCCGTCTGGGCCCTCGCGCGCTACCTCGACGGCGCGGCGCTCGATGCGCTGCACGCCCGGCACGGCGCGGCCGAGACCGACCCGCACGTGCGGGCGGAGTGGCGGGCGGCGCTGGCGCGCGATCCGGAGACCTGAGGACCCATGAACCTGTTCGTCTTCGGCCTCGGCTTCTCGGCCCGGCGCTTCGCGGAGGTCGCGCGCGGGCGCTTCGGGCAGATCCGGGCGAGCGTGACCGATCCGGACAAGGCCCGCGCGCTCTCGGACGAGACCGGCTTCTCGGTGCGCGCCTTCGGGCCGGAGGGGGATGATCCGCGCATCGCCGACGACCTCGCCGACACCGACGTGCTCCTCGTCTCGGTGCCGCCGCAGCCCGAGGGCGACCCGACGCTGCGCGCCTACCGGGACGTGATCGCGGCGAGCCGCGTCCGCTGGATCGGCTATCTCTCGACCATCGGCATCTACGGCGACCACGGCGGCGCCTGGATCGACGAGACCACCCTGCCGGCGCCGTTGAGCGCCCGTTCGAAGATGCGGCTCGCGGTCGAGAACGCCTGGTTCGATCTCGGGCGCGAGACGGGCAAGGCCGTGCAGGTCTTCCGGCTGTCGGGCATCTACGGGCCGGGCAGGAATCCCATCGTGAAGCTGCGCGAGGGCCGCTCGCAGCGCATCGTGAAGCGGGGGCAGGTCTTCAACCGGATCCACATCGACGACATCGCGGCGACGCTCATCGCCTCGATCGAGCACCCCCGGGCGGGAGCCGTCTACAACGTCACCGACGACGAGCCGGCCCCCCCGCAGGTGGTGACCGCGTACGCCGCCGGGATCGCCGGCCTGCCGCTGCCGCCGGAGGTCGATTTCGAGACCGCCGACCTCAGCCCGATGGCCCGCAGCTTCTACGGCGAGAACAAGCGCGTGCGGAACCGGCTGATCCGGGAGGAACTCGGCGTGGCGCTGGCCTTCCCGACCTACCGGGAGGGCCTGGCCGCCCTGAAGGACGCCGGGTAGGCGCCGCTCATCCGGAAGGCTTCCGCCCCGGCCGCAGCAACCCGCTTCGCGAAGTCCGGGCAAGCCCGTGCTCGGTCTTGTTCCAGCGGTTCGGCGCCCGCACCAGCTCGAGCACGGCAAGCCACGCCGCGAGGCTGACGCAGCAGAAATAGGCCGGCATCAGGGGCACCCAGACGGTCAGGTCGAGCCAGCCCCTCCGGATGCAGCCGAGCGCCGCCGGCAGCATCAGGGCGAGGAAGCCGGCGACGAAGAGCAGCACGGACAGGCCCTGCGGCAGGCGGGACAGCAGGGTCGGCGCCTCCGGCTGCGTGCGCAGGAACAGGTCGTAGACGGTCAGCACGAGGTAGAGCGGGTAGACCAGCGCCGAGAGCACGGCACCGGGCACCAGCGCCAAAGCCGCGAGCCCCCGTACCGGGCCGAGGCGCCGGATCGTCTCCAGGGGCGCCCGTCCGTGCGTCAGGCTGGTCTGCAGGAAGCCCTTGATCCAGCGCACGCGCTGGTGGAGCCAAGCCCGCCCGCGGACCGGTGCCTCCTCGATCGTGCCGCTCGGCAGGTCGCCCACATCGTAGCCCGCGAGCGCGAGGCGGACGCCGAGGTCGGCGTCCTCGGTGACGTTCCAGGCGTCCCAGCCGTGCAGGTCGCGCAGGGTGCGGGTGCGGAAATGGGTCGAGGTGCCGCCGAGCGGCATCGGCAGGCGCCAGCGGGCGAGCGCCGGGTTCAGCACCCCGAACAGGCCGAGATATTCGAGCGTGAAGAAGCGGGCGAACCAGGAATCGCCCGGGTTGTCGATGAGCAGCCGTCCCTGGAGCGCGGCGGTCGTCGCGGGCGAGCGCGCGAACAAGGCCGCGGCGAGCCGGAGCTGGTTCTCCGCCGGCACGTCCTCGGCGTCGTAGACCACGAGCAGGCTGCCGCGGGCGAGCGGCAGGGCGGCGTTGAGCGCCCGCGGCTTGGTCCGGGGCAGGCCCGGCGGCATCACCACCGTCTCGAACCGGGCCGGGAACGGATAGCGGGCGAGCGCCCGCGCGGTCTCCGCGTCGTCGGCCTCGATCAGGAACTTCACGTCGAGCTTCGCGAGCGGATAGTCGAGCCGGGCGAGCGCCCGGACGAGCCGGTCCACCACCGCCCCCTCGCGGTACATCGCGATCATCACCGTGTAGGTGGGCAGTTCCGCGTCCGCGAGCGGCCGCACGCGTGCCGCGATCACCCCGGCCCCCAGGAAGGCCGCGCCGATGCGCAGGCCGGTCATCGCCAGGAACACGAGCTGCACCGCGACCGTCACGGCCAGCGCCAGCATCGGCGGCAGCGCCGCGAAGAGGCAGAATCCGGTGCAGGCGAGCAGGAAGAGGAACAGCAGCCAGCGGTTGGCGGGCTCCCGCCCGAAGGCCCAGTGGGGCGCGCGGGCCTGGAGGTTGTCCGCCGCGTAGGCCGCGACCTCGGGCCCGCGCGCCGCGAACACCGCCTCGCGCAGCCGCGTCGGCGTGGTGATCGCCGGCATGCCGCGCCGGTACCCGGTCTCGAGGAGTTCGGCCACCTGCGGCCCGCGGGGCGCGAGCACGCAGGGCGCCACCGCCCCCGTGGCGAGCGGCGCGAGCCCGGCGACGAGGCTGTCGGGGAAGCGCAGGCCCGGCCCGAACGGGATCGCGCCGTCGAGGAAGGGCGCGCCGAGCGCACGGGCGAGCGCCCGGTAGTAGTCGTCCTCGTGGATCAAGCCGGCGTTGAGCATCGCGGTCGCGGCGTCGGTGCCGCTCGCCCGGGCGAGGTCGGCGGTCCGGGCGAGGCGCGCGGCCGGCACGCCCGCCCGGAGCAGGAAGGCGATCTCGGGTGGCAGCGCCCGCGCGTCGGAGGCGGGCATGGGTGGGCGAGGCAGGAACGACACGGATCCCCCGCTCCCGCGGCCCGCGGAACGTGCTAGACAGGCGGGCGAGCCGAGCCGCCTGACCGGGGCCAGCGGACACTAGGACTGTTATCCCGTCAAGACGCGTTCGGCATGATCTCAAGATTCCGGTTGATCCTTGCGGCAATTCTGTTCTTCGCGCCCGCCGCGCAGCAGATCCGTGCTGAGCCTGCTCCGTCCGAGAGCGTGAGGATCCCGAACTTCTGGAACCCGCGGGCGCGCGGCGAGCGGATCGAGGCGCCCCAGACCGGCCGCGCGGTCCGCTTCCTCACCGACGACGAGTTCCCGCCGCTGCACTTCGCCGGCCCGGACGGGGCGCCGACCGGCTTCGCCGTCGAGTTGGCCCGCGCCGTGTGCGAGCGCCTCGCGATCCCCTGCACGGTGCAGGCC